>JACRDE010000368.1 GCA_016212935.1 Desulfomonile tiedjei
CTGATTTGTAAACAGAATGTAACACGGCATGGCCCCGGAATGCAGCAATGAAATGCCGATAACTCCCACAATATTAGCCTATTGACGTAATATATCCCTACAGAATCTGGGCCCGGAAGCTCAAGTCCGACAGCCTCCTAGATCCATACATTCTTCAATTAGCTGGGGCACATGCTGACGCCGTTTCCCAGCATAACGAAGAATCAGGTCGCGAACTTCGTGTTTGGGCACCGCATAGCGAATAATCTTTTCTCGTTCCCGAACGTCGCTGGATACGAACCTGTCAATCGAGCCAAGCTCTTCAGAGACTATTCGTATAGCTTGGTTTATCGAACGGAATCCATGGAAGATCTGAATAAGGCTGAAGAGGTCAACAAGGCTGATTCCATCTGGATTACGGATGTTCAGTTTGCAACGAGTTCTCAAGCATTCTGTGGAATGGCAATCAAACCCGACCTCGTCCTGGCAAGTAATGAACATTTCAACTGCGTCCATATACCATTGAAGGGGGTCGTCATTCTGGTGCAATCTCTCTCTTGGTTTCGTTTTGTATTGTGACAGTCCCTCTTGAAACCCGGGAACTTGGCAGTCAAATGTCAGGGCAGGGCCGGACAGGATTCCGTAGCGCTTTTTCAACAACCGTTTGGTCAGATCAAAGAAGCGCTAGTGTTTGATGGTTTGAGGATTCCATTTGGATTTGTCATCCGGCTCTTGCAATGGGCCATCCCATATCCGAGGCACGGGTTGCTCTGCCGACACGAACACATTATAGGATTTGCCATACTCGTGCCAGATTTCCATCATTCGGGTGCGCTGGGCGTTTAGATCTTGTTCATCACTCATTCTGACTATTCTCGATCAGGTGGTCCCGCCAGTTTACCACACCACTTGAGTGACTCGTGAGATTCGTTCTCAAACGCACTGAGATGGATTCTGAGCGACGTTCTCGGTTGAGGGAGGTTAAGACATGGTCGTTTTTCTAACATTGGGGAGGAGATGGCCTGATATTGGCTTATAGAGCCAAGAATAAAGATGCGGAGACGACCCATGGGGATGTGCGCTATTGAGCCACGGCCGGGGATTCCGTGTACCAAATGTTGTTGGCCATGCTCGACACTTGACTGCGTGGGCCACCTGTGGTTGTTTTCCACTTTACGTCAATTTGATTACAAGAAAGGCTACAACAGTTGCATCCGGTAGTACTGACTATAATTCTTCTGGTTTGCAGCAATGTCTTCATGACGTTTGCATGGTATGCACACCTCAAGGAGCTCAATAACAAAATATGGGTCATTGCAGCGCTGGTTAGCTGGGGAATAGCACTATTCGAATACTTGCTTCAAGTTCCAGCCAATCGCATCGGATATACCGTCTTATCCGTGGGACAACTGAAAATAATTCAAGAAGTGATAACTTTGAGCGTCTTCATTCCATTTTCAGTCTTCTATTTGGGAGAGCCGCTGGAAAGAGATTACCTTTGGGCCGGTCTTTGTCTTATGGGAGCGGTCTTCTTCATCTTCCGCGGTAAATTCGCTTAATGGCTCATCCCGACAAAGCAATGGTTGAGAGGCAACATGTAATTAAACAGATCGGCTCATCTTTTCCGCGAACGCGGTGGTTACCGCATAGGTCCGAACTTGCGCAGAAAGAATTTGACGGAGGAATTTGACGGGGAGTATGCTCCTTCCGGCCCGCATGAAGCAAGCCAACAACCAGTGTCAAGAGCAACAAGAAAGAGGACCAAAAATGAAGATACAAATCAAAGTGGCAGACATGGTACTGCCGCTTGTTGTGGTTTTCGGCTTGGGTAGCCTGCCTCCGATGATTAATGCACAAACCTATGTAGATCTTGAAAAAGCGCCGATTGACCGAATGGTCTTGCCATTGCAGGAGCCCTACCAGAAACCTATTACCACACTTGATGCCCGAAATGCCAAAGCACCACCCATTTTTCAAGTGAAGGCTCCGAAGGATGCCCCAAACGTTGTCATCATTATGCTTGACGATCTAGGCTTCGGCGGAACCAGCGCGTTTGGCGGTGTGATTCCGACGCCAACTGTTGAACGGCTGGCGAAGAATGGATTGATATTTAACCAGTTTCACTCGTGTGCGCTGTGCTCGCCAACTCGCCAGGCACTTCTGACCGGGCGCAATCACCACTCCGTAAACATGGGGTTGGTCGCGGAAACTGCCACGTCGTTTCCGGGAAACACTGGCGTGCTACCGGCTGACAGCGCCACACTGCCGGAAATCCTGAGACTCAACGGCTATAGCACAGCACATTTTGGCAAATGCCACGAGGTGGCCGTCTGGGAGCTCAGTCCCTCAGGCCCGCTCTCACGCTGGCCGACGCTGAACGGCTTCGATAAGTTCTACGGGTTCCTCGGCGGTGAAACCAACCAATGGTCGCCGGCCATCTACGACGGGGTAACGCCTGTTGAGAATCCGAGCAAGGGCGATCCGAACTATCACTTTATGAAGGACATGACGGATCAAGCGATCAGGTGGATCCGGGCCCAGCAGTCACTGACGCCCGACAAACCATTCTTCGTCTATTTCGTTCCGGGGGCCGTGCACGCGCCGCATCACGTTCCTGAATCCTATATCCAAAAATA
>JACRDE010000369.1 GCA_016212935.1 Desulfomonile tiedjei
GATTTGAAGGCGAAATGTATAACTGTTGCGTCGGACGCTACTGACGAAGCTTCTCAAGCTTCTGTTCCATCAAAGATACTGCAGCACCCAACATGTCGGAATCAAAAGCAAATCGTGCGCCAGCGGCCTCAAACAAAGAAGGCAGTGCCACTGTCCCACCAAGAGCCAGCGAATCTCGATAGGCCTTCACCGCCGCGGCCTCGTCCTTGAGGGAATTTCGCCAGACCTGGACTGCCCCTAATTGAGCGATACCATATTCTACATAGTAGAACGGCACCACATGAATGTGGAGTTTCCGCTGCCATCCGGTTATGTGTTCCTGCTCCAATCCGGTCCAATCAACCCAAGGCATGAAGCGCTCTGAAAGCATCTTCCACTGGGCGTCGCAATTGGAGGGCAGCGAAGATTCCTCAGGATGTACGTACACCCAGTGCTGAAACGCGTCTACAGCGGCCATGTACGGCCAAAACATTATGCCATGTTCCAAATGCTCCACCAGGGCCCTGGCGGCATCGGCCAGGGAGTAGAACCCTCCCTTTTCCTCAGACAAATATGGCGAAGCCAGCAATTCCATGCCCATAGAAGCGACTTCCGAGAATTCCATCCCCACTGAGTGCTGTTGATGAAACGGCAGATGGCTGCGCTCGAAAACGTGGAATCCATGGCCGGACTCGTGCAGAAGAGTTTGCACGTCATCGTGTATCCCAACTGCGTTCATGAATATGAACGGACGCTTCGCAACGGCAAATTCAGTGCAGTAGCCACCTGGGGCCTTGTTCTTTCGATTATCAAGATCCAGCAGGTCCTCGCGGACCATTGTGTCGAAATAGCGCCCCAGGGTCTCATCAAGGTTGTAGAACATGGAGGCGACTCTGACTTTCAATTCCGACACTTCCCGGAATGGCGCCAGTGGAGGCCTTCCGAGTGGATCCACATCCATATCCCACGGGCGGAGACTTTCCATCCCGAGAAGTCTCTTGCGTCTCTCGGCCACACGCATAGCAGCCGGAACCACTGCTCGCTCAATTGCCTCATGGAATCGGAGGCAGTCATGCGGCGTGTAGTCGAATCGGTGATATTGCTTCCACCGGAAGGATCTGTAGTCGCTGAAACCCGCGTTCGCTGCCTGTTGTAGCCGAATCTCCATGAACTGCTGCCACAAGTCCCCTATGGCCCCACGGTCAGTCAATTGCCGATCCATGGCAAGCCGCCAGGCATTTTCCCTCATCGACCGATCAGTCTTTTGGAAGATGGGTCTCAATTGCACTATAGTGACTTCTTTACCTTCCCATTGGACGGTCTGCGCGCCGATAATCTTGTCGTATTCTGTGGAGAGTTTGTGCTCACGGACTTGCAGTGGAAGGTTTTCTTCGCGGAAGATCTCTGCATCCGTCCGCATTCTCATGAGGGGAATCTCAAACCGGGGAGGCTCTGTTCCAAGGTCAAGCAATTTGCTCTTGAGTTTCTGCTCCGCTTCTTCGGACGGTGGAAACACGTTATCCAGGAAGGTGTGAAAAAGCTCCTCTGCTTCCTTGTCTGCGGTATTCTTGGTCATCGCAACATGCAGGCGGCTGTATGTTTCCTCAACGGCTTCGCTGATACGAGTCCAATCGGACAAGAAATTCGTGATCTGACCCGATGTGATGTTTCGCTGAACGAGATCCTGGTAATAGGGTTCAAAATCGGCCCAGGTCCAGTGCTTCAGCACCTCAGGGTCCACGGGTAAGGAATCAAACATGAAAGTCTCCTTGAATACCAATGGGTTTCCAAATCAGTAAGGTCGAAGGAACCTTCTTGAAAGAAATTCCTCCCCCATTTTTCCTAGTTTCAATACCGATCGGTGTAGCATGTCCGTTTAATATTCTTTTCGTAATAATGACGCTTCCACCCTGAGTAGGTTTCAAATTAGCGCGCTTTCACAGAGGCGAGACGAGAGCAATTCAAGCAATTCGGAGGGGTTTGGCTGCGCAATCCGGCAAGCAGATTTTCAGCAGCCATTTCCCCCATTCTTGTTCTTGTTTCCACAGTTGCGCTCCCCACGTGCGGAAGCAGCACCACGTTTTCAAGATCCACCAGTCCAGGTGTCAATTTCGGCTCATTCTCGTACACGTCCAGCCCCGCGCCGGCGATCTTGCCAGCCCTGAGAGCCTCCACCAACTCGCGCTCGTTCACAACGGGTCCCCTGGCCGCGTTTATCAGGTACGCGGATCGCTTCATCAAATTGAGTTCTCGAGCCCCTATCATATGGAGAGTCTTATCGGTCAGAGGTACATGCAATGACACGAAGTCAGATTCCGTCAGTAGGTCGTCCAGGCCCCTGTGTTCCACCGAGAGTTTCTGCTCTATTGACGCATCCAACCTTGTGCGACTGTAATACAACACCCGCATGTCAAAGCCGGTCGCTCGCCTGGCAACAGCTTTACCTATTTGCCCGAACCCAATTATCCCGAGAGTTTTTCCCGTGACCTGACGCCCCAAAAACAACAATGGAGCCCAAAAACGAAAATGACCTTTTCTAGTGCGTTGGTCTCCTTCAACTACGCGTCTCGCCACAGCCAGAATCAATGCGAACGTCAATTCGGCAGTGGCATCGGTGAGCACTCCGGGCGTATTTGACACAAGAATTGCCCTCGCAGTTGCGGCATCCAGGTCTATATGGTCAAAGCCGACCCCATAATTTGCGATCATCTTCAAAAGCGGCGCGTTGGTGAGCAGTTCCTTGTCTACTCGATCCGAAATCGTGCACAGCAGGCCCTCTTTGTCTCGTACGCGGGCAAGAAGATCAGCGCGGTCCATCGGCCTCTCGAACTCATTGATCTCAATTTCATGTTCGCTTCGGATCGTGGAGACAATCTCTTCCGGAATCCGAGCTGTTATGAGCACCCTCATCGAAAAAAACCGCCTGTTGAATTACTGGTCGGCAAGGCTCAGCGGCACCATCGTATGTCAAAAATCACGCTGTAACGACCCTGGGGGAATTAGCTCTCACGTGGGCCAGGACCTTAGCCAAGACATTGCTGAGTTCTCTCACATTGTACGGTTTGACAACCACCCCGCTGAACCCGTACCGCTCGTACTGGGCCATTACTGGATCATTGCAGTATCCACTCGACACTATGGCCTTAACATTAGGATCGATTTCCAGGAGGAGCTTAATGGCTTCCGCGCCTCCAAGACCACCCGGAACTGTGAGATCCATGATCACCAATGTGAACGGATTCGGTGAATCAAAATGTGAGCGGAACAGCTCCACAGCCTCAGCGCCGTCTTTGGCCATCACCACCTCAAATCCGAGAATGGCCAGCATTTCACCTGCAAGCTCGAGTATGTTCTCTTCGTCATCCATGAGCAACACCTTTCCGGAGCCGGTGAAAATGTAGTCGGACCCGTCCTGGCTTTCAAGCTTTGTCTGACCTGAAGCCGGAAGATATAGACTGAACGTTGTTCCTTTTCCCAATCGAGAGTCCACATCTATCATGCCATCGTGCTTCTTTATGATGGAATAGGATGTGGCTAGACCAAGACCTGTGCCATCGGACTTTGTCGTGAAATATGGGTCAAATATTCGGAGCAAGTGCTCCTTAGGTATTCCCGATCCCTCGTCCTTTATGGTTATTTTTATGAATTTGCCGGGCTTCCGGCCGGGAGAGCCTTCCGGGATTATCTGATTACTTGCGGTTATCTTGATTTTCCCGCCCATGGGCATGGCCTGGCCTGCATTGATTATGAGGTTGTTAATAACCTGACTTATCTGACCCTTGTCTACTTCCGCGTTCCAAAGGTCTTCTGCGAATCGCGCCTCAAATTTGACATTGGACCCGGTGAGTGCGAACGCGCAGGATTCCTTCACAATGTCTGCGATGGATGCGGTGGCCTTAACCGGAGTTCCCCCTTTGGCGAAAGTAAGCAGCTGTCTGGTCAAATCCTGGGCGCGCATGACCGCCTTCTCGGCCTCGGACAACCGATAATGGACTTTTTCTCCAGGTTTGCAAAACAGCTTAGCCAGGGTAACATTGCCCAGGATCACAGTGAGAATATTGTTAAAATCGTGGGCAATTCCGCCTGCAAGAATCCCGACGGACTCCAATTTTTCCATGCGTATGAGTTCGTTCTCGATCTTCTGCTTTTCAGTCACGTCTCGAAATACGATGACCACGCCTATAATTTTGCCTTCCTTATCGCGGATAGGCGCCCCGCTGTCGGCGATGATGCGTTCCGACCCGTCTTTTGACACCAGTATTGTATGGTTAGCGAGCCCGATGACTTTGCCGGTCCGGACTACTTTTTCCACAGGATCCTCGCAACGCATCCGAGTTTTTTCGTTGATTACCTTGAATACTTGTCTGAGCCGTTTTCCCAACGCCTCTCGATGGGACCAACCCGTGAGGTGCTCAGCCACATTGTTTATAAGAGCTACGCGTCCGCCGGTGTCCGTGCTTATCACACCGTCGCCTATGGAACCCAGAGTCACGCGGAGCCGTTCGGTTTCCGCCTCAAGTTCCAGTTCGAATTTCTTTCGCTCGGTAACGTCTTCTACAATTCCAATGCCCCCCATAAGCGAGCCGTGCTCGGACTCGAGTCTCCTGAAGTAGCATCGCACGGGGGTCACCTTATCCGCAGTAACTGACGCGTAATAACCTTCGTACCGACCTTCCTCTCCTCTGAGAGCATTCTTTATCTCAGTTAACATTCGCTTGTCTTTGAGGTTTCGGAACATGTCCAGGCCTACAAGCACCTCTTTTGAGGAGCCGATGATGCGCACGAAATTCTCGTTGCATGCGGTTATCACTCCTTGCGAATCAAAATGAAAAATACCCAGGGGCGAATTCTCGAAGATCAGGCGATACTTCTGTTCTGATTGCCTGAGGGCTTCTTCAGCCCAGTTTCGTCGGGTCACGTCAAGTACGTTGCCCATGTTGGCGCTTCGCCCGCCATACCTGATGGTTGTCGCAAATACTTCCAAGAGCCTTGTCTCGCCATTCTTGCAAATCGCTCGAAACTGGTAGTGCGGCTCCACGGTTTTTCCCATCGACCTTGCAAGACCTCTCTCGCGAACCAATCCGCGGTCTTCCGCGAGAACGAACTCCCAGAATTCCTTGCCTAACATCTCCTCTGCAGACCGTCCGAGTAGTCTGGCGAGATGGTCATTCACGTAAACAAATTTGCCGTCCTGATGGATGTAGATCCCGATGAGTGCTTCCTGAGACAGAACCCTGTACCGCTCTTCACTCTCTTTGAGGGCCTCTTCGGCTCCGCTTCTGTCGACAACCTCTGAAAAGGTAGCAACAGTGCCCTTGGAGGGGTTGGTCGGGTCAGATATTTCAAAACGAATTCTGGCGTGTAGAAGCGAACCATTGTGTCGAACCAATGTTGTTTCGACATCAGAATATTGCCCCGGTCCCACTCCTCCGTAAAGTATCTTGCCAACGCGTTCGTATTCTTCTTCGGACTCGAAGAATTCACGGATGCTTATTCCCAGATAGTCTTCTTCGTTTTCAAACCCTAGGATTCTTCGCGCCGCATCGTTGAGCCACTTGATTTTTCCGCCGTCCAGATGCCCAATTGCAGCGAAACACATTGCACTTAACTCGTTTTGAACCGAACTGCGTTCCTGCAGTTCTTTCCTAGCTATTTCAAGAGGTTGCTCCTTCGCCGCCAGCTCTGCCAAGAGCTTGCGCGTTTGTTGCAGTTCGGAAAGTAATTGGTCCCTGGTTTTTTCGTGGTCGTCCATATGGCATCCTGAAAACTACGCTGGACAGCTATCCGGCATTGCTGCTGATCGCATGTTACAGTAGAGTCCCGGAACGCTCAATGAAAAGTTGCTGTTTCCAATTGCTACAAATAAGTCATCTTACTTCACTGTTCACAGATTAGCTCTGGATGGACCTATGTCCGCTTCCGGACTCTACTTGGGTGCTGTTCATCGATCGATTCGGATCAGAGAGATTCTATGCCATTTCTCAAATGTTTTCATGAGACAGTCGTTATTCCTGGACAGTGAAGCAGGAGGGCCGTCCGTGGAGCAGACTGCCTGCTGTCGGCAACTCCGCTTGGTACCTGCTTCATGGAGGATTGGCATTGGGTTGGTATTGCGTTTGGACAATACTGAATCCCTCAATTTTTTCGGGTTCAGTTTAGTCGAGAAGATGGTAGGCACTCAACAGAAATCCGCTCGGTCCAGTAATCATCCACTTGCTCGGGGCAACCATGCTCCGCTACATGCCATTGCGAGCGCAGCGAAGCCCTCTCCTGGACTCAATTATTTAGATTGCTTCGGAGGCCTACGCCCCTGGCAATGACGGTCTCCCCTGCGCAATTGAAGTCTTGCCGGGTGACACTATCACCAGAATTTTTTCTCGGTGGTCAATGTCTCCGGGTCGGAAGGATGCCCGGATAGCGCGGACGTACCAGAAGCTGCTCTAAGAAGAGTCTCCGTGTCCCGCAAGAGAGCTCCGACAGTTTTCAGACGAGCGGCCTCTTTTAGAAACGTCAATGCTTTCCGAAAATCTTCGGCGGCTGGAACAAGTTCGCCTCTTTCTTTTCGCGCCACCCCCCGGTTGGCGTATGCAAGGCCGTTGGATGGCTGCATCTCAATGACCTTTGAGAAAGCTTCTATAGCTCTCTCAAACTCACCTTTGAGCAGGAGGTTCTTGCCAAGGGCGTACTGCGCGTCCAGTCCGGCCGTCTTGGAATCGAGTTTAATCGCGGCGGAAAGATCCGCAATAGCTTGGCTATACCTCTTCGTGGCTTCATAGGCCGATGCTCTGCTTAGGAGCGCTCGCACATCGTTTGGATCAGCTTCAAGCGCGGCGGTCAAATCCGGAATACCCTCATCGCATCGGTTTGCAAGAACTCTGGCCTGGCCTCTCAAGCCCATTATGGACGGAGCATCGGGCATAATGCTAAGCGCCCGGCTGAAATCCTTTTCGGCACCCTCATATTTCCCCAGGTCCAGAAGCAGCCTGCCTCGCTCGAAATATATACCTGCGTCATCTTTCTTGAGAGTCAGAAGTCTAGAATAGTCTGCAACTGCCTCATCCTTGAGTCCCATTCTTATGTATACCTGGGCCCGATTCGACAGAGCCAGCGGTGATTCGGGATTGATTTCCAGGCTTCGGGAAAGATCAGACACAGCGTCCTTCAGGCTGTCCATTGAAGCGCGGGCCCATCCGCGATTTGTCAAAGCCTCTGAATTCCCTGGTTCGAGGGTTATGGTTCGATTGTAGGACTCTATAGCCTGGTCTATTTTGCCCTCTGTGAAAAGCAGGTTACCGCGCTTGAGAAAGGCCTTAGCATTGTTCGGATCGAGCTCGACCGCCTTGTTGAAATCGGACAAAGCCTTATCCTGAGCTTTTCGTTTTTGATGGGCCATACCGCGCATGAAATAGGCTGCAGAATCGTCTGGATCCGATTTGAGAGCCTGGCTGAGGTCCAGAATCGCTGAGTCCTCATGACCGAGCGCAAACTCGGCTTCTCCCCGAATCCGACGGGCCCCAGCATGGTTCGGTTCCATGTTCAGTACGCGGCTCATGTCCTCCGCGGCCTTATCGTACACTTTCTTGTTGAGGTAGATAGCCCCCCGGCCGTACACCGCATCCACCAAATTCGGATCTTTTGACACCGCCTGGTTGAAGTCTGCCAATGCCCGGTCTTCCTGTCCTTTGGCTCTGAACGCGACTCCTCGGTTGAAATATGCGCGTGCATTGTTGGGGTCATTTGCCAGTGCGCTGGTATAGAGCTGAATCGCCCTGTCCAGGTCCAATTTCCAATGCGCTTCCACACCATCCGAAAAGAGATTTTTCACGTCCGCAGCAAACACGAGTGGTGGCGCAGTTAAGACTACAATTAGAGCGGTGGTCAAGGCCCGAATTTCAATTACGGTCATTTCTCTGATCCGTTTCCACGGGAAGTTGCGATCGCGTTCAAAACGGCTGCGTTGACCGGCTGCCGCAAAGAAACACCGCCTGGTTCCGGCAGACTCAAGGCCCTTGAAAAGTCCGCCCTGGAACGTTTAGGGTCTCCAAGGAAATCGTAAGCAATGCCCCTTCGCAAATAGGATTCTCTGTGTTTGGGATCGAGCTGTATTGCCCGGCTGAATTCTTCGACAGCCGCGGCAATTTGCCCCTTCTTGCCCAGAGCGATACCCAGATTGCAGTGAGACTCCGGATCGTCCGGCCGCTGGCTTGCCAGTCTCTTGAAAATGTTCACAGCCTCTTCATAGTCGCCTGAGGCCTCTTTCAGGGTTCCGAGCATAAGGAGGGTTTCCGGATTACCGGGGTCTATGGAGTAGGCCCTCTCAAGATCCTTGATAGCTTTGTTGGGCTGGTTCATCTGGAGCAGACACTCGGCCCTGAAAGCGTAAAGGGGCGCAGAATTTGGATCAAGCTCCAAAGCTCGGTTCAAATCCGGGAGCGCGTTAGCGCATTCTCCGACACTCTTGTGTATCCATCCTCTGTTCGCATAAGCTTTTGGCAGATCGGGATTGAGGGTGATCGCCTTTGAGGTATCTCGAATCGCCTGAACAATGTTGCCCTTCTTGAAGAAAACCCATCCGCGGTTGTTGTAGGCATCGGCATGGGTGGGAGAAATGCGGACGGCCCGATTATAATCGTTTATCGCCTCATCCAGCTCTCCCTTTTTGACATGTGCGTTGCCTCTTTGGAAATAGGCCAACGCATAGTCCGGGTTAAGCTCTATGGCTCTCGTGAGATCCTTGACCGCTCCGTTAGCGTCATCCAGCTTGAGCCTGGCATTGCCTCTATTGTAGTATGCAAGAAGGTAGTTCGGATCGAGCTGCAGAGCTCGGCTGAAATCATCGATAGATTTTTCAACTTCGTTTCTTTGCAGAAGAGCCCATCCTCTGTTGTTGTATGCGTCCCTGTCGCGCGGATCGATCTCTATGGATCGAGTAAAGTCAGCGATAGCACGATCGAAGTCACCTTTCCCGTGATAAGCGTTGCCGCGATTGTAATACGCGAGCCCATATGACTGATTGAGTTCAATCGCTTTTGAGTAGTCTTTTATCGCTTTGTCGTATTCTCCAAGTCTGTAGTATGCGCTCCCACGGTTGTTGAAGGCTGTTTCCATTCGCGGGTCCAGTTCAAGCGTTTTGGAATAATCTTGTACTGCCTCCTTGAACTTGCCGAGTCTTTCCAGGGAGAGTCCGCGTCTGAAGAAAACGTCCCCGCCCGACGCTCCCTGACGAACCGCTTTTGAAAAGAGATCTGTCGCCTTTACATGGTCTCCCATTTTTTGAGCAAGCTTGGCCTTTTCCAGGTATTCTTCTGCGGATTCCTCAGCCATCGCGGTTACAGCCAGAAGCAGTATTCCGAAAACAGCAGCGACGAGCATTTTCAATCGCATATTGAAAAATTCCTTTTTCACAGACGACTGCTTAATTTAATTTTACCATAACATTAACATGCATGTCTAGCCTTCTGTCAACTTTAGTGTTTTTTACAGGTAATTTTGTCCGGATTGCCGCCAAACAGAAATGTGAGTCTATCTCACGCGAACGCGGCTTTAAGTGACTACTTGTTCCAGACAGCTTTTCACGGCGGTTGTTCCTCTGTTGCTACACCTGTGGCTTGGAATTATTGTGCAAGACACGCCACGCGCGTAGTACAATGGTGATCTGAACGCAGTAGCCTTACCGTCAAACGATGTCCCGAATCATTAATTAGTAAGCTTCAGCATGCGCGCAGGGATGTCAGTAAAGGAATTCCTCAGTTAATCGGCGAGAGCCGACATCCAGGTCTTCTGTCTCGCCTGCACCCCGAGCCTGCCTCTGACCATGAAGCGGGGTTCGTTGCGATGACGGCTTGGATTGATGGGATTCCCCTAAAGTCAGGAGCATTGACTGCCAGGCTCCTCTTCCCGCGTGAACGAATGATTGCCGAGGTGCTGAAAACTCAGTTGCGGAAACACATTTCCCTGCAATCACTTTGCAGAGTCTGGAGACTCGGATGTCAGAAAATTCCAGCATCCAAGGTACAGGATTTTGGCGAAGAATCCTGTTTGCGGATTTGAGTTCCGGCTCATTCTCCTTCGAGCAGCCGGACGAAAGCGTCTATCACGATTTCTTGAGCGGTGCGGGGCTCGGAATAAAAGTGCTCTGGGATCGCATGAAACCAGGAGCGGACCCGTTGGGGCCTGACAACATCCTGGGATTCACCACCGGCCTACTTACCGGAACCGGCTCATTCTTTACAGGCAGGTTCACTGTTATCGGAAAATCTCCCTTATCCGGAAGCCTCGGTGACGCAAATGCAGGGGGATCGTTTTCTTACGCGCTCAAGAGATGCGGTATAGATGCACTGTTCTGCCTCGGAGCCGCCGAGCGGCCGGTTTACCTTTTCATCGACGAGACTTCCGCCCAGATCCTGGACGCGTCGCATTTGTGGGGTAAGGACACTATTGAAACGGAAGAAGCCCTGAAGAAGGCCCACGGGAAGGAAGTCGAAGTTGCGTGCATAGGGCCGGCGGGCGAAGCATTGAGCCGCATTTCCGGGATTGCCACGGACGAAGGGCGCATGGCTGCAAGAGGTGGCCTGGGAGCGGTTCTGGGCTCGAAGAAGTTGAAGGCCGTCGTAGCAGCAGGCAAAGCAAAGATAACTGTCGCTGACAGAAGCAAGATGGCCTCCATAAGCCGTGACTTTCTCAAGAGATTCAAGCGATTGGATTTCCTCAAAGGTGTTTTGAACGACCGAATACTGGCCATGAGCGGAATCGTAGCCGCCAAGGGTTTCTTTATTCGTCAACCGGCTTTCTTGTGGCGCTTGTTGCTCAAGAAGTTCGGGACCCCCGCGCTCACACCAGTTTCAGCTGAGAGCGGCGATAGCCCTTTCAAGAACTGGACCGGCTCGGTAACCCGTGACTTTCCAGCCGGCCGCTACATGAAACTCGGGGCAGGAGCGGTCACCAAATACCAAATGAAGAAATACGGCTGCTATTCCTGCCCGTTGCAATGCGGCGGCATCGTTTCCATGACAGACGGGCCTTGCAAAATCGAAAAGATGCACAAACCGGAATATGAAACCATGTGCGCGTTCGGGGGCCTGTTGCTGAATGACGACATTGCTTCGGTATTCAAGCTGAACGATATGGCGAATCGGGCCGGAATTGACACCATCAGCTGCGGAGGAACGATGGCCTTTGCCATTGAGTGTTATTCCAGAGGAATCATAGATTATAGGGACACCGGAGGCCTCGATCTTAACTGGGGAAATGCCGAGGCGATTATCCGGCTCATGGAAATGATAGTAAGACGCGAAGGGCTTGGTGATCTGCTTGCAGACGGGGTCAGGATCGCCGCCCGGAAAATCGGCAAAGGCTCCGAAGAGTGCGCCGTGCACTGCGGGGGAGTGGAAGCGCCCATGCACGATCCGAAATTCGACCCGGGATTCGGAGTCAGCTTCTATTGCGAGGCAGTGCCAGGCCGACACACTGTGACGTCGTATCAGTACCTCGATCTCCAGTTTCTGGAGAAACAATTCAGCCGAGCTGCAAAAATTCCGCTGGTGACGACGCGTAGGGAAAAGTACGACTACGAGAATCGAGGCGCCCCTCTGGCAGTTGGCTCGTTTTACAAGATGCTGGTTGACGCGGCTGGAGCCTGCTTGTTCGGGACTCAGTTGGGAGCGGATTTGCCTCTCTGTGAATGGATGAATGCTGCCACCGGTTGGAGCCTGTCCAACGACGAATACTTGATAATCGGAGAACGCATCGCGCAGCTGCGGCACGCTTTCAACCTAAGGGAAGGAATCAATCCCATCCATGACTTTCGGCCGCATCCAAGGGTTTACGGTGATCTTCCTCTCAATTCCGGCCCATTGAAAGGGGTGAGACTCGATCTCGAAAAACTTGCAGCGTCCTTCTATGAGGCTATGCACTGGGACGTAACCAACGGCAAGCCGGACGGAGCATACTTGGAATTCCTCGGCCTCTCCGATGTGGCCGAGCAGTTGTCCTGAAATCTCAGGTGCGGCCTGATATCAATGCCCTATGAAGCAGTTAGCAAGCGGAGTCGCTTTTTTCAGCATGTCTCTGAAGTGAAGTCAGGTTATGCCGATTGTGGCCGCGGAGCTTGCTCGCAAACGGACTTGTCTCAAGTTCGGGCATTCCGCGCATGGCGGGGCCCTGGCCTGAACCGATCCGTACGCGTCAGTTTAAGCAAACGTTACAGGGAGCAACAGTCTTGAGATACGAGACAGCGCCCATGTCGCCCGTCATAAAGGTGATTACCACTATAATCGTTGCTTTGACTGCTGTGCTTCTTGCAATATCAATTTTGCGGCCGCCGGTGTTCATCCCCGCTATGCTGCTGGGTTTAGTGACCCTGGGCTGCTACTTGCGTGCCCCTGTGGCTTATTACGTGTCCGGGGCCGGTTTGACGGTCCGGTTTCATTGGGGCCGGAAAACCTTCGGCAAAATAGTGAAGGTTTCTAGGATTGAGGGGTCCGTGGGATTCACCCTTCGCCTCTGGGGAAACGGAGGCCTGTTTGCTGGCACTGGAATTTTCTGGAACCGGACCTGGGGCATATTCAGGGCTTATGTAACGACATCGAATCGATCGAACCTCCTCTTGCTAGAAACTGAAACCGGCAACGTACTTATATCACCGGCCAATCCCGGGGATTTCTTGGACCGGCTTGAATTACAACAAAGTGGCTGAAGATCCTACCCAGGCAGTTCGGCAAATTTCCTCGAGGCAGCGAGAAAAAAACCTTGAGGACCATTTGACCAACGACGTATATTAGATCAGTATAGGTATAGTTATCACCGGCCCGGCCACCGGGTTCGACTTGTCATTAACATACGGTGATTCTTGGGGAAAAGGTTATGAAGAGCATCGGTGAAATGATTAAAGGCATGCTGGAGAGTGTCCCCGGCTTGATTGCGGCAGTGGTGATAGATAGCGACGGCATCCCTATTGCTATGGAAGGCAAGATAGATATGGAACCCGAAGATCTCGGGGCCATGCTTGCCTCAGCGTTTCAATGCTATCAGGCGCTCGGGGACGGCTTGGGACAATTCTATTGCGAGCTCGTAACTGCCGAATTCGACGGGATTAATGTCGCACAACAGATGATGCCCAGGGGATCGCTGATATTGGTAGCGGAGAAGTCTTCGCCCATGGGTGTTGTTCGGGTGGCTGCCAGGACCGGAAGACAGGCCTTGAACGAGGCGATGGAAACAACAGCGGAAGCCCGTAAACGGTTCATGGAAGAACACAAACTCCGTCTTCCCAGAATCCCTGGTGACCCTGGCAAACAGCGGCCTGTGAGCCTTCTTACATTCCTGGAAAAGAAAAAGAAAGGATAAATTACATTGAAAATTGTCGGTGACCGAATCTATCTAAAACTAATCTTTTTCGGCACTGCTTTGGCTGGAAAAACCACCGCCCTGGAATGGCTTTTCTATCATGCCATTCCAGACGAAATGAAGCTGGTAAAGGAACTCAGGCAGGTTAAGACATCGTTCGGGCAGACTTTGCTTTTCGATTTTGCACCCATAGAAATCTCTCAAAATATTATAACCCGCATGTTCTCCGCCACAGGCCAGGACTACTACAAAGGTACCAGGACGAAAGTCCTTGCAGATTCGGACGGAATCTTCATAGTCGTCGATTCACAAAAGAACCAACTGGAGAACAACCGCCTAATACTCCAGGAGTTGGAAAAATGCCGCAAGGAAATGGACGGACTGGCGGAAGCTGACATAGTGGTCATGTATAACAAGAACGATTTAGACGAAACTTTCCCCATGGATTTTCTAAGCCAGAATTTGGGCCTGAAACAGTGGGAAGGTTTTTCCACTTGCGCGCTTACGGGCGAAAATCTCGAAGATGCTCTTATCAGTATGCTGAGGAAGCTTACAGAGAAGCTCAAGGTACAGGGTTTCAACGTGGAATGATAGTATTCGATAGCAAGATAGAAGAAGCGTTAAATAGCGGGTTAGCGCTGCAAGTGATCATCGCGGATTCGGACGGGTTCGTGCTGGATAATGGCGGATACGTGTTCGATCCGGATCAGTTGGTCGCCCTTTTCTTGTCTACGCAGCGTCAAATGCAGGAGGGTGCCGTTCGATTTGATTTCGGGCAGATTTCTGAGTTCAGTTTTTGCCTCACAGGAACTGAGCTCACAGTTGCCTGTCGCCGCGTCTTCTGGCCGGACGGCGGATGCGTGGTTGTAGTAGTTGTCCCTGAAGGCGCCGCACACAACATAATCATAGCGGACGTCATAAGGGCCTTCGGAAAGTACGTCGAAGACCAACGGGCCGCGCTGCGAAACTCCTGACATTCCGGGGAATGTGACACCCGTCCGAGCAACCGTATCCCACCCCAGATCAACTAGGAAAGTCTCTTGAGAGTGTCTCGGTAGACATTCAGGTCCGAGTCCGAGAACACCACCAGCAGAACCTTTTCAATTTGCGGAAAGCGTTCTAGCTGGGCCAAGCAGGTTTCTAGTGCAATTTGCGATGCCTCCGCTATGGGATAGCCGTACGCGCCTGTGCTTATGGAAGGAAAAGCCAAGGACTTCAGTCCGTTTTCTGCCGCGACTTCAAAGCTTCTCCTGTAGCAGCTTTCCAGCAATCTGGCTTCGCCTGAGGCCCCTCCCCTGTAAACCGGGCCCACAGTGTGAATGACGTTCCTCGCCTTGAGCCTGTACCCCTTGGTGATTTTCGCGTCGCCGGTATCGCAGCCACCCAAGGAGCGGCACTCTGCCAGGAGTTGGGATCCAGCGGCGCGATGAATGGCTCCGTCTACCCCTCCCCCGCCCAACAGTGAATTGTTTGCTGCATTGACAATAGCATCCACGTCCACAGATGTAATGTCACCTTTTGTGAGCTGTATTCTATCCTTCATGGCCGTGTCCTCCCCAAGTATCGTGTCCGGACCGGGGCATCCAATTGAATGATATCACCGCCGGGGTTTGTAGGAAACTTTGATTCGTTTGTGCGGGCGCGGCATGTACTTGTACGAATTCGCAATCAAAGAAGCGAAATCGGAGAAACCCCTCTTATTAATAACGTTCGATTTCTTGTTTTCTCGAGAAGAAGTTGGATTGCGATCGATGTAACTTACTGCTTCTATGAGAGAAATCGGACAAAGTTTGGTTGCGGCCGCAGGCCGCGTCCTGTAAGAAGTGTTCCACAGATCCTACTGCTTTGAAAGCGCATTGGTATTACACGGCGAGAGAGCATCCTAATAGTGTTGGCTTAAGCTGCCCGTCCACGAAGCGGAAGCCCTTGGCCTCATGCCGCGAGATCCGGAATCCAGCTTTTCATTATCTTCTCGAAAGAGAACTTGGAGGATGGAAGCACAACGGAAACTTGATTGCATACTTTTTTGGGGGGGTGACTCAAACAGCGAGTGTCACGTGTCACACCTCGTCTATCCTGATGGCGTCTTGCGGACACACTGCAGTGCATGACTCGCAGCCCGTGCACAGTGACGGATCATAAACGCATATCTCAGAATCTTTGTCCTTGAAAACCAATTTTGGACAAATGCGAGCGCACGCCTGGCAGTTGGTGCATTTGTCATCTTTTATTACTGGTATAAACATACGACACAGCCCCTCTACAATCATATGCTGCCCAAAATTTAAACATCAAGCGCGTGCCTGTCCAGCGACGATAACGTGAATCACGGCCTGCCTTACCCCATTTCGCAAATATTCTTACAGGACAGGCGGTGTGCCTCCCGAGCGAACTCGGATCGTGCCGTCCGCAGCGAATAAGGCATGGCGCCTGACCGCATAAATTGCCTGAATCCTCTTTTTCCCTTGGAAAAAATAAGTCTTCAGGCAAGTGTTATAGGGGTTGCCAAAAATATCGTCCGGTTGATTTCCGCAGGGGGTCGGGGTGTCCCGTTCACTTCGGGCGACGCAAGGCCGTCGAATCTTCGTTCACGGGACCACCTCGACCCCTCAAAAGACGAGCTATTCGGTCAGAACTTTTGGCAACTGCTATAACAGTTTCTTGGAGGTTTCCATGGCCCAAGAGCGCGCCTTTCACGCAAAAGGGAATCAGCTGCAATCCCCAATGAAGAGCAGTCCGCTAATAGTGCCAGCCTACTGAAGCGATCGTCACTTCTTGCCGGACCCTGCCTCGCTGGCGTGTGGTCCTAACATGGTCTTGGCATATTCTATCCCTTGACCGTAGGCTCCACCGTGCTCTTTGGCAATTCCAGTCACAGCGTCGTAAGTCTCTTGTCGGGCCCAGTCTCGCTGCCATTCAAGCAGGACCTGGAGCCACGTCACCGGAACGGCGCCTGCTTGCACCATACGCTGGATCGACATGTTGTGAGCCTCGGTGCTCACTCCCCCGGAGGCGTCCGTTACGATGTAAACCTCGTATCCGTCATCAAGAGCCGACAAGACTGCCGTAGCAAGACAGACTTCAGTCCAGAGAGCTGCAATAACAAGTTTCTGACGGCCTTCTTTCTTGACGGCGTCCCTTATTCTCGCGTCCTCCCACGCGTTCATTGTAGTTCTGTCGATGGGAGCGCGGTCCGGAAATACGGCTTGTAACGTTGGGAAAAGTGGACCGCTAAAACTCTTGGCAGCCACGGTGGTGAGAAGGGTGGGGACTTTGAACACTTTAGCCGACTTCGCCAGTCCGGTCACATTGTTGACAAGTAGCTGGCCATCTATGGATCGTGTAGCGAAGGCCATTTGAGGCTGGTGATCGATGAGAATTACCATAGAATTCTCTGGAGTCAGAAGCCGGGGGCTTGCTCCCTTGTTCTTGCTCGAAGCACCCTCGGCGGCCACAGCAATTTGTGCAGCGGCCAGAACCACAATGGTGGCTACTGCAGACAACTGTTTCACATTCATCGTCAATTCCTCCTCTTATCATCTCGGTCGATTGTGTGCTTTCACACTGTTTCCATTAATTTCGAAGCGTCTGCGTTCCGCACGAACCCCCTCACTGCCATGATAAGTGAGCTGCAGGCAACGTTCGAGGCTCGTCCTAAGGCAAAGGCAGTTCCACTGCGATCATCAGAAGGCAAAACAGTCGCACCCAAGTCGCCACAAGCCATAATCGCCTTTCGCCCACTTGTGGGTGTGTGCAATTCCTCCCGTTGTCGCAGCGGGTGCTCTGAGAAGAGCCGAAGGTCTTCGCGCTTTCATATGTCCCCCGTATACTGCGACCGGTGACCAGTCCGGACTCACTGGCACGAGCGACGGGCCAAGCGGCTCAAACTCTTTCGCTGCGTAGACCGGTTTTCCTCCAACCACGGTCAATACTGACTCCAGGCCCTTGATATCCTCCTCAGGCACTGAGAAGTAGTCTTCGGAAAGAATGGCGAAATCCGCGAGTTGGCCTACGCCGATCGCTCCCTTCTTAGTTTCTTCACCGGAGAACCAGCTGCTTCCCTGCGTGAAAAGACGAAGGGCTTCCATCCTGTCCAGTCGATTTGCCTGCTGGTACAGAGCTGTTCCACCCACAGTCTTGCCGGTGACGAGCCAGTATAGAGAGGTCCACGGGTTATAACTGGACACACGGGTAGCGTCCGTACCCGCACCAACAGGAATTCCCATGTGCAGCATCTGCGTAATGGGAGGCGCTACTTCCGCTGCTTTAGGGCCGTACCGGTTTATAAAATACTCGCCCTGAAAAGCCATCCGATCTTGGATGGCAATTCCTCCACCCAGTTCCTTGACTCGCTCCATATTTCTAGGAGTAATCATCTCTGCATGGTCGAAGAACCATCTCAGACCATCAAATGGAACCGCCCTATTCACGTCTTCAAAGACATTAAGAAAGCGGCTTATAGACTCATCGTACGTAGCGTGGAGACGAAACGGCCAACGACTCTTGACGAGCAGCCTGATGACGGCGTTCAGCTCATCTTCCATGACAGGAACAAGATCGGGCCTTGGCTCAAGGAAATCTTCGAAATCCGCCGCTGAATACACCAGCATCTCTCCGGCACCGTTGACCCTGTAGAAGTCGTCTCCGTTGCCGGGGTGCGTGATCTTGACCCATTTTGCGAAATCTTCTAGTTCGCCTTTGGGGCGCTGAGTAAAAAGATTGTAGGCAATCCGCACAGTCAGCTGACGATTTCGCGCAAGTTCCTCTACTACGGCGTAGTCGTCAGGATAATTCTGGAATCCTCCGCCGGCGTCGATGGCGCTCGTGACACCCAACCGGTTTAGTTCTCTCATGAACTGCCTGGTTGAATTGAGCTGATCTTGATAAGGGAGTTTCGGCCCTTTGGCCAGACTTGCATAGAGGATGAGAGCATTCGGTTTGGCTATGAGCAACCCCGTAGGATTGCCGTGTCGGTCTCGCTGCATCTCTCCACCAATGGGGTCCGGTGTATCTTTCGAGTATCCGAGCGCTCTCAGCCCGGCTCCATTGACAAACGCGCGGTCATAAAGGTGCAGTACGAAAACTGGCGTTTCAGGGGCTACTTCATTTATTTCCTGAAGGGTCGGCATCCTTCGCTCAGCAAACTGAAATTCAGTCCATCCCCCTATGACCCGAACCCATTGAGGCGGCGGGGTCCGCCTGGCCTGATCTCGGAGCATCCGGAGAGCGTCGGCCAGCGACGGAACTCCGTCCCATCTGAGTTCCATATTGTAATTCAGACCGCCCCTGATTACGTGAATGTGGGAATCGTTCAATCCCGGGATGACGGTGCGGCCCTTCGCGTCAATCACCGTCGTTTCCGTGCCTCGGTGGAGCATAATGTCCGCATCGGCCCCCATGGCAATGAACCTGTCCCCTTTCACTGCAAAGGCCGACACAAGCGGCTGTTTTTTGTCCAGTGTTGCAATTCTGCCATTCAATACTATTAAATCGGCTGTCGCGGGAGCGCCGCTCGCTGTCCTCGCAATTCCTGCCCATCCCCCGAGGGTGACTGCGGCGGTAGTGACAGTCCAATTGAGAAATTCCCGTCTCGAAGGTGTATGTTCATTATCCATCTTGCTGAAACCCCCGACTTTTTCTGTACAATAGGTATCCCTCGCCAGGGCTGCAAATCGCCCTACAGTAATTGCCGAGAATCGCGGCGGACGGGCTGATGATTCCCGCAGGTATTCCGCAATGGACTAATATAGGGATTCTCAAAAATAATCGCGAAAAAGAAAAAAATGTGGTGGCGACGGGCATCTTGCCCGTCATTCCTGATAGACAGGCTGGAAGCCTGTCCCACCGCTCTGCATCAAGCTCCGATCCGTGTCGGTTACGGGCACAGAACTTCTGAGAATTGCTGTATCAATGAGCTTTCAAAGGGGTGGCACTTGAGGATCGAACAGGCAGAGGTTTCGGGCAAGTCCCTTACGCTGCGAACGGCGCCGCCTGGCTTCGCTTCAGAGACTCCCCTGAAACCACGGTTTGCGATGTCACTTTTTTGACTGCGAAAAGGGCTAACAAAGTCGTTGCCAGGAGTGGAACGACGAAGCAATCTCGGCTTTGGCTAATAGGAGATTGCTTCGAGCCGCGCCCTTGCAAGGACACTCTCTTGGCGTTCCGCGTAGCCAATCCGCGATTACTTTTGAGAATTCCTATAGATTAAAGTCTTCTTCATTTCGCGTTGGCTGATACAACCTGTCGCCGGATTCCCGTTTCAGGTGTTAATTGGCGCCAGACTTCACCGTGCTCAACGCGCTTTGCACGAGGTGCATTCGTCTCAATTCTTTTCTCAGGATTTTGCCCACTGGGCTCCTTGGCAATTCCTTCAAGAATTCAATTTGCTTTGGCACTTTATTGGCAGGCAGATGTCTCTTGCAGTGCTCGATGATTTCGCCGGCCGTAGGGGTCTCCCCTTTCTTCGTCACGACGTAAGCTTTTACTATTTGCCCTTGAGCGCGGTCCGGCACCCCTATGGCGCAGGCTTCCATTATCTTGGGGTGGGTGAACAGCACTTCATCGACGTCGCGTGGATAGATCTTACCATCCACAGTGATTATCATCTCTTTCTTGCGATCCACGATACTAAAATATCCGTCAGAGTCAAAAACAGCTATATCTCCAGTGAGCAGCCAGCCATCTTTAAGCGTGGCCTCGGTCTGCTCCGGCATGTTCACATATCCCTTCATTACTTGAGGCCCTTTGACGCAGAGCTCGCCGGGCTCCCCAGGTACGGTGATCTCGATCTGGGGATCATCCACGTCGAGCAGTTTGACGTCAGTATTCGGTAAGGGCAGTCCGATTGTTCCTACTTTTGTTTTTCCGCCGAGAGGATTAATAAGGCTCACCGGCGAAGATTCGGTCAGCCCGTAGCCCTCGCATATCTGTGCGCCGGTAAGTTTCTCGAACGACCGTATAGTCTCCAGAGCCAGGGGAGCACCTCCACAGAAACATCCTCTCAGGGACTTGAGGCTGAATTTTTTCAGGGAAGGCTCGTTCATCATGCCCGTGTAGAATGTGGGAAGAGCAGGGATAAATGTTGCTTGGTACTGATCGAGTGCTTCGAGGATGTTCTTCGGCTCGGGAAGGGGGACGAGCACGTTGGTGTATCCGTAAAACACACTGATATTTAGGGCGCACGTGAGCCCAAAAACATGAAAAAACGGCAAGCACCCCACAACGGTTTCCTGACCGTCTCTGAACGAAGGAAACCATGTCCGTACCTGCTGAACATTCCTCGTCATGTTCGCATGTGTGAGTTCAACGCCTTTGGGTTTCCCAGTTGTCGCACTTGTGAACAGTATGAAGGCCGTATCCTCCATATGCCCTCGGTGCAGGGATTTTTCAGGCTCGTTTTTTTCCATAAGGTCCGTGAACTCGAGAACTCCTGCGTCTCCGGAGGTGTTCAGGTGGAGCTCTTTCTTAACTAAAGGGAATAGCTGTTTTTTCAGGAAAGGCAAATAATCTCTGATGTGACAAGAAATTACTTGTCGCAAGGCAGTGCGACTCTTGAGGTTCAGGATTCTGGGCACCAGCACATCCAGGCATAGCACTACTTCAGACGCTGCTGTATTTAGCTGATATTCGAGCATCATGTCATCCAGTCGCGGGTTGTGCGTCACAGCGACTGCTCCGGCCCTCAGAGCGCCGTAGATTCCGACTGCTGTCTGGATCAGATTCGGGAGTATCAAGGACACTTTCTGGCCAGGTTTAACGTGCAGGCGCCTCAGAGCGGCAGCGAACCTCGACACCATTTGGTCGAACTGCCGAAAGGTTATGTCTGTGCCTTGAAACCCAATGGCCACGCGTTCGCCGAATCTCGCGGCTGTCCGAGTCAATGCTTCAGGCAGAGTGATGTCTTCGAATCGGATGGAATAGGGTACACCCTTGCCATACGACTTTTGCCAGATCTTTTCCATGTGACTCTCCTTTTTGATGAGGACTGCCCAGACCCAAATAAAAACCAACAAGAGTGAACACGGCGAGAGACAAACTGCCGGCTCTAGGAGCCGATTGTAGAGAAGGATGTTTTACTTCGTTATACCACATTCAAACTCGGAAATAACCACATTTTAGCACTTGGGAAAAATACAATCCTCGTGTTTTCAAGGATTCGAAAATGCGCATTGCTTTTTTCCTTTGAAAAGCTGGAAACTCCCTTGAAAATCTTGCAGTATTCCCCATGGATAGAAAACTGAAGTTCAAATAGGCCAATGGATGCAAAATGAACAATACCACCCTGGAAGTAAACTTTGACGGACTCGTGGGTCCGACTCACAACTACGCCGGTTTGGCGTACGGTAATCCTGCGGCAATGGAGCATGCATACAGCGTCTCAAATCCACGAGCCGCCGTACTTCAGGGCCTTGAAAAGATGAAAATTCTGATGGATCTCGGACTCATCCAGGGGGTCCTGCCTCCCCAGGAAAGGCCGCATCTCAAGACTCTGAGGGGATTGGGATTTAGGGGTTCCGATTCGGAAATCATTCAAGCAGCCGCTCGCGAATCGCCTTCGCTACTATCCGCAGTTTTCAGCGCTTCGAGCATGTGGGCCGCGAACGCTGCCACTGTTGCGCCCTCCGCTGATACTCAGGACGGCCGGGTTCATTTCACTCCTGCGAATCTCATAACGCAATTTCACAGATCCATTGAGTCGGAATTCACGGCGAGGGTCCTCAAACACATTTTTCTTGATGAGGCTGCCTTCGCTCATCACCCGCCGTTGATCCGGGCACTCCATTTTTCGGACGAGGGGGCAGCCAACCACTCTCGGTTATGTTCCTCACATAGTAGTAAAGGCCTACAGGCTTTTGTCTACGGAAGGGCCGCATTCGATTTTTCTGAGATCCTTCCAAAGGTTTTCCCGGCCAGGCAAACTTTGGAAGCATCTTCAGCCATAGCGCGCTTGCATCTCCTGGACCCCGGAGCGACTGTTTTCCTTAAACAGAATCCCGAATCAATAGACGCTGGAGTATTTCATAACGATGTCGCTTCTGTGGGAAATCAAAATGTATTCCTGTATCACGAGCAGGCTTTCACCGATGCCCGTCAGGCAGTACGTGATTTGAAGACCTCATTCTCAAGAATTTCCGAGCAGGATTTGGTTCTGATAGAGGTTTCGTCCAATCGGGTTTCTCTGCAAGACGCGGTGCAGTCGTACCTGTTCAACAGTCAGCTCGTTACATTGCCCAACGGTGGAATGTCCGTCATAGCTCCTTATGAGAGCGCGGAAAAGCTCATTACTTCTGACTTGTTGTCTGAAATAACCGCGGATAATTCCAACCCCATCGAGAGCATCCATTATGTCGACATTAGACAGAGCATGAAAAACGGCGGCGGTCCAGCGTGCCTGAGATTGCGTGTGGTACTTACGGAAAAGGAACGAGCCCTCACGCATCAGGGCGTTTATTTAACTTTAGAACTTTACCGAGAATTGGTCGGATGGGCGAACAGCTACTACCGCGACAGACTGGAACCTGGCGACCTCCTGGATCCTGAACTGAGGATGGAGTCAAAGTCGGCGCTGGACGCTCTGACTGAAATTCTAGGGCTGGGCTCAATATACGAGTTTCAGAGAGAGTAGATCGGTTGTGGGACATTCCAAATTACATGTCATACCAGTTCGCGTTCAAACAAGGAAGAATCGGGGAGGACCTTCTTGAAAGAAGTTCCTCCCCGAACCCCACTTCAAGAACTTCTAGCATTCGCCGGAATCCACATTTCTCAGCGATAAATGTGGATTCCGGCCAGTGTTAGAGTTTCTTGGAAGGGGTTTGGGGGAACATTCTTTGCCAAAGAAGGTTCCCCCAATCTTACTGATTTGAAAGCGAATTCGTATCAAATAATGATGGTTCCGGTGAGCCTCTTGGGTCAATCGGGAGGATTGCGTTGTTTCCTCTTTCCTCCCTTTATGATCAGAATCACGGCTATTGCCAAAAGAAGGCCCCCTACCGCGGCCTCCATGATTTTGCCTTTTGAGTAGAGCGCATACAGACCGCCTCCTGCTATTATCAGTACTAAGCCTGCGACCCAACTGTTCGTAAGTATTCTGGTGATGAAGTTCAACTTGAGAACCTCTGATTTGATCGCGGCAGCCTAGTCAAGGGCTCTAATTCCTGAACGTGGCGGCTGGTTGCTTCGCATTCAACTTCATGTTCACGTATCGCGAGTAATCCAGTTTCTTGAATGCCTCCAGAGCTTGGGCGTACGACTGCTCGGCCAGTTCGCTTTTGCCGATTCTTTCATAGACTCGCGCCTTGTCCGTGAGCACGGACGCGCTTGCCCGATCGTAGTAGTTGAGCGCGTCTTGGTGTCTTTCCGCTTTATCGTAAATTTTAGCGACTGAGTACAGCGCCTGAGTCTCCGATTGATTGTCCCTTGAGGCCCTTGAGCGCCAGAAGCGCTGCAGCGCATCCAGAATCGCCTCCGGGTCCAAGCCCATCCTTGAGGCGACGGCTCTGGCGGACAGCCAGGCTTTCTTGGTGGCTTTCGACTCCTGAAGAGACAGGACTACCGAGCGTGAATAGTCTTCGAGAGCGCCCGAGAGATCGCCCATCTTTTCTTTCATGAATCCGCTCTGATACAACACGCCATCGAGGCCGTCTTTTTTCCCGATCTTCTCACGAAAAGCTAATGAAGCAGCGAGTCCATGCAATGCCTTGTCATACTCTTTATTGTGAGCGTAATTTTCCGATATTCTTTCGAGCACTGCGATCATATTGCCTTCATGACCGGCCTGTCTTAGTTTTCTCAGTTCCAACAGGTCTTGCCTGATCGATTTCAGCCGGGTCTTTTCGTCGACAGTACTGGTGTCCCCGCTTTTTTGAAACCCGGCGCCGGATTGGATTGCGGCAGGTTTCTGATTCGAAGCATGCTTTTTCGCTTCTGGGAAGGCTCCCCGATGTGCGTTATCCGAAGGACCCTTCTCGTCGGGTTGAACCGGATTTTTTAGCCGCAAAGTCAGCCGCTCAGGCTGCCGCCCTCCCGGTCGGTCCGAAGATTCCCCCGGAGCCTTCTTCCCTTCGAGTTGAGGTCGCACAACCGACTGGTTTTTTTGCGATTGCCCCCATGCAAACGGTCCTTTGCCGACCATTTCCAGTTTTTTGTAATCCTGGCCGGAATTTGACGCCTGAATTCGGGGGGCTTCCCTGGAAGCTTTTTCCTGGCCAGGTTGGGTCACCTCTGCAGCGTCTGGTGGCGAAACTTTCGGCTGCTCCTTGGACACAGGCTTCATTTGTTCGGCAGCAGGCTTTCGCTGTTCACTCAGCGCAGGCGTTTTCAGGGGGGCGGCCGAAGCGATCTTGGTTTGCTGATCCTGCTTCGGTTGTTGGTCGGTTTTGGGCTTTTCCGCGCTTTTGTGTTCCTCTGGTTTAGGAGCCCTGCCCAGAGCCAAATCCTGAAGAGCAGAAGTCAGATTGCTGTAGCCCCTGGAATTAGACTCTTCTATCGCCCGAGCGTAGTAATGGGAAGCCCTTTCCTTTTGCCCTAAAGCCTTTCTGTTGTTTGCGAGTTCCACCAGTATCAATATTATTTCATCGGTAGCCTTATTGTTGGCAAAATACTTCAGTGCCTCTTCCAGAATTCCTGCTGCTTTGAGATGGTCGCCCGATCTTGAGTGGACCCTCCCGAGTTCGTAAGAATTCCAGGCCACGCCGTAAGGATTCTTGTTCCGTTTCTCCAGTTGAGAACAGTCTTCGAATCTTATCAGGGCCTTCCCAGGATCGGCCTGCTCCATGAATTGAACCCCTTGGAAGTAGATTTCCCGAGAAGCGGCAGAGAATCTCTCCACTGCTCTTGCACGGCTTTTGCGCACAAGCTCTTGGAGGCTCTCTATTCTGGGTTCCTGAGCTTTCTGTGGAGCGGGGCTTGATGGAGACGATCCTCTTTTCTGGATACTCGGCTCAGGAACGGGGGAAGGAACGGGACGCGCCAGCTGAATGCGTCTTGATTGACGAGATTCGGCCGTTTCGATGTGTTTGTTTTCCTCCACACCCGGGACTGGCTTTGGCGCTGGCTTACTCGCCGTTGCCGCGGCAGGAGCCCCCCCACCCTTTTCCAGTGCGGCTATTCGCTTTTCGATTCCAGCTGTAACCGACGGGTCTGTGCTGGCCGTGCGCGCCCGTTGGTACAGTCTAAGAGACCTTTCATTGTCGCCCGTTTGTTCTAAAGACTCTGCCAGAAAAAGAAAGGCCCTGGGATCTGTGGGGTGTTGGGCTATAGCTGACTCGAATTCTTTAACCGCCTTTTGATGTTCCCCCTTGCGGGCGTGCGCCACTCCAAGATTGGTGCGTATGGTAGACTCGAGCCCACCGTATCTAAGTGCTTCCGTGAAATCCTGGATGGCCTTGTCGTAATTTCCTGTCTGCAGGAACACTACACCGCGGTTGTTCAAGGCATTGGTATAATCGGGCCTTATGTCCAGGGCCCGGGAATAGTCAGCTTGAGCTTTTTCAAGGTTGCCGGCTTTCTTGTAGGCCACCCCCCTGTCGTTATAGTACCTGTAATTGCCCGGATCGAATTCCAATGCCTTGGAAAACATATTGATCGCGGTTTGAGCATCGCCCGATTTGAGCGCCATGAGTCCCTTATTATAGAGAGCGGAATCCGCCATTGCCGAAGCAGCCCCAAATGCCGTCGCGGCGGTAACAAGCACGAATAACGCGAGTACCGGCGTCTTATTCATTCTTTTCCCCGTGCTCTGCACAGAATCCAATCTTGGCATTCGGCATGATTCATGGAGTCTTCTTGTTGATTAAACCGAACTGACTCAAGATGTCTCTGACTACGCCAGCGGTTTCATCAAGCAAGGCAGGGCACTTCTGCATGAAGGAACCATTCGCTTTCGCTTCAGTTACAACGGTTTTTGTCTGCTTCTGGTTCTGAGGTATTTCGAGCCGCTCATACCCGACAGCCCACGAGCTTGTTGTTCCGGCTACGCTGAGTATTGAAATCAGCACAATCAATCTAAGTCCGCACATAGCAAGAGTCCTCCATAATCGGCTCGCATAAATCGAGTAATACATTATAATTATAACATAACATGCTGAAAATTACCAGCCTTGCAAGCTCTTATTTGTAAACGGTCCGTCATGGATCTAGATATGCCTTCCTGAGACATGTAATAGCGAACCCGTCGAAGCAATCTCATCCTTTCGCTGGGGAGATTGTTCCGCTCCTCGCAATGACAACCTAGATTAGTCGCTGACCCCGAATGAACGGATACTCACTCTTCCCTCATAGAGGTTCTGATTACTGTTCTCAGAAAAAAATTTCTCCTGCTACTCGAATCTTTTTGCAACTTTTCCTCTGCTGAGTGCATCAATGGAAATAGGGCAATCGGCAAATTCAGCCAAGTAATCGAGGAGAACACAGTGAAAAGCATCGCCGAACTCATGAGAAATAAAGATGTATCGCGTCTTATGGATTGGGACTTGCATCCTTTTGATGCTGTCGCAAGATATTTGGAATGGGGTACAAACTGGTCTCGCGGATTGGATCATGCAAAATCTTGCAACGAGGCAAGCGTCTATTTCAAAATCAATGCTGTCAAGAAGCCCGCGCGGCTAGTACTTGTCAGGCAGAGTCACCACGATTATGAGATCATTTCGGAAGTTGACGCGCCGCAGGAACTCATTGATGAATCCGTGCAATTCTATGCCTGCAAGAATGCCGCATGCGGAATAACCGAAGAACTCAAAGCCTGGCTGAAAAGGGAAGCTAACAGTTAATCGTAATTTTTATGAGTAATACACCAGTCACCGGACTATAGGCTCCTCAACGGAGCGGGGCGGGCGTCAAAAGGCGAGGCTTCAAGGTGTTCAACCCGATGAGACGGTCCCATACGGCATGGCGGGGTTTTGAAAATGGGGCCGAGATTATCGGACTGGATGCAAAGATAAACAGCACTGAGAACCCCAACATCAGGCTATTTACTCCCGTTGAACGAGAGGCTGTGCCCTATAGGTGCTAACTTGATGAGCTGGCTCTCTTTATTTCAGCTACTTAGCCAAGTTCAACACCGTCACCCCGGCGGCCGGGGTCCAGGGTCTGTTGAGAAGACTGGATTCCGGCCTTCGCCGGAATGACGGATTAAGAGCCAAACATCCTTAAGTTAGCGCCTATGGGTCTCTGCCCCTCTTCAATAGCGGGAGCACTAGTCAACCGTGTTATTCAAGAATTCCAAGAGGCTATCCGCCTCGTCCCACGCGAATCAGAAGTACCGGCTTAGAGAGGAGCGATTTAATGGACTGTCACTGCAAGGATCACCTTCCGGGGGAGTGGCATTCTCACGACGACTGCGATTGCAGTCAACATGAATTCCCCGCATACACCTTCGTCATCACGAAAGTCATGGAGGAAGATCCGGGCGTCGCGACCGTATACATCTCTAAATCCTTTATGGAAACCCTTCAGGTGGAAGACGGCGACCCCGTACAACTGATAGGTCCGACAGAGTGTGTGGTTCAAGCAAAAGGCCATCCCAATCCATGGATCGACACGCGCATGGTATCAGTGGACAAACAGACCATGGAAAAAACCGGGGTAAGCCTTTTCAGCCAGGTGAAGATCCGCAAGACATTGTGCGGCGAATTGGAAAGCATCACCCTGGAGATCCCGCCCGAAGCGAACATAACCCGCTTGGGACTGAGAGTAATGTTGGAACAGGCCTATGGAGCAGTGATCAGCGGCAGGGACCATCTGACCCTCAAAGACAAGCGCGGCCGCCAAATCAAATTCCGAATCGTCGAGGTACAACCAGAGAAGATGTCGGCGATTTCTCGGCGCACACAGGTAAGGCTGGTGAATTCAAACGGAGATGAATACATCACCAAGAATGACACCACCTTCAAAGATGTTGGCGGCTTGGAGGAAGCTGTCCGTAAAGTCAGAGAGGTAGTTCAATTGCCCTTGCGTCACCCTGAGATCTTCTATCGGCTGGGAATGGATCCGCCAAGAGGGGTGCTCTTGCATGGGCCTTCCGGCACAGGAAAGACACTCATTGCCAGGGCTGTTGCGGGCGAGACCGGCTGCTATTTCAAGGCCATAAGCGGTACGGAAATAATGGACAAGTACTACGGCGAAAGTGAGGCAAAACTCCGGGCCGCGTTTGAAGATGCCTATCAGAATGCTCCTGCGATAATCTTTATTGATGAGATCGACGCGCTCGCCCCCCGTCGGGACACAGCTGAAGGCGACGTAGAAAAACGGGTCACTGCTCAGTTGCTTGCCCTAATGGACGGAATGGAGGATCGCGGCAACGTGATCATCCTAGCCGCCACTAATCTTCCGAACGTGCTGGACAATGCGCTCAGAAGGCCGGGAAGGTTTGACAGGGAAATACTCATAGGAGTCCCTGACAGGTCCGGCCGAAGAGGCATTCTGGAAATCCACACCAGAGACATGCCCACGAAAGACATTGATCTGGACGAACTTGCGGAGAAGACCCACGGATTCGTGGGCGCGGACATAAAAGCATTATGCCAAGAGGCCGGATTCAAGGCCCTGAGAAGAATTCTCCCCGGACTTGAACAAACGGAAGAAAAGCTTTCCGAAGATTTTCTGGAAGCAATTGCAGTGGAGAAAGAGGACTTCGAGGAAGCTCTCTCCGAAATGAGGCCTTCCGCCGGCCGGAGCTTCGAGGTGGACCTCAGGGGTTGCGGCTGGGATCGGGTTGCCGGTTACACAGAGGAACTGGAATTCCTCAAGGAAATGATACTGTGGCCGCTGCGCAATGTCTCTGCCTTGTCCGATCTGGGGGTAAGCCACCCTGAGGGGCTCCTGATCACCGGCCCGTCAGGAGTGGGAAAAACCCTCCTGGCAAGATCTCTAGCTAAGGAAAGTGGATTCAACGTCATAGAGATCCGCGGCCCCGAACTGTTATCCAAATATATGGGCGAGAGCGAGCGCAATATTCGCGAAGTGTTCCGTCAGGCGCGACAAATGGCTCCCACTGTCTTGATACTGGATGGAATCGACTCCATCGCAGTTTCTGGATGGTCTGACTCCAAGGTAATTGACCGCATAGTGAACCAGCTCGTCATGGAAATGAATACCATAACCAGCGACAAGCCCATACTGGTGGTGGGAGTGGCGGCCAGAAGTGAAGCACTCCCTCCGGCATTGCGCGCTACAGGCAGATTCGGCTACGAACTCCGCCTGAAACCGCCGGATGCCAGTGACCGAGCTGCCCTGTTCGGGATGTTTCTCAACAAGGACAAGGTGCGGTTTCATGGCGACTTCAACGCTGCCACTGATATCTCGGAAAGCCTAACCGGAGGTGACATAGAGGAAGTGTGCCGCAGAGTCATTCTTCAGGCTGCCCATTGCGCACTTGACTCGCATTCGGCCCCGCTCTGTGAAGTGGAGATAACCGAAAACGACGTGCTGAAAATGCTGGACCGCTGGAAGCTGTCCGCATCTTGATGCCGGGCGTACCGAAGGTACCATCCGCAGTTGTGCTGTCCCGGCGTACCCGTGCGATTGCTGGGTGCAAATGACATTTTTTGGTAATCTTTTCGCCGGGCGAAGATTCGAGGCAATTTCAATAATCGACCGCCTGAGTTTGCTTCGCTGCGCTCGCAGCGATGAAATGTCGTGGAGCCTTGTTCCCAGCGACAGTGAATGGTCAGGTTCCGGCCCGACAAGATGTGGCCGTTTGTGAAACTGCGTGCTATGATAGCTTTAGAGCATTTCGAATTAGCGTGAAAGGAGGAACTACATGCCTGAATTCGGGAACATTTTTTCAGTTAAAGCCAGCGACCGCAAGCTCACTGATTCTGAATTGATCCGGGCCATCCGGCTGACCGTCGCGGCCGAATACGAAGCGGTCCAACTATATGAACAGCTTGCAGAATCCACAGATAATGAGTTGGCTAGAAAAGTGCTCTACGATATCGCAAAGGAAGAAGTGGTTCACGCTGGGGAGTTTCTTCGATTGCTGAAACAATTGTGTCCTGACGAAGAGTCCTTCTATAAGGAAGGAGCGGAGGAAGTCGAGGAAATGATGGAAGGAATGACGCAAGACTCGAAAAAATAGATGATGTGCGCTGCGCCTCCCAAGGGTCGCAAAATGAATATGCTGGCTATGCAGCAGTGCTGCCTGGGATTTTTGAGGTGACCCGGATTACGACGTGCAGAGAGCGAATGGACCATCAAGCGGTCAGTAATTGGCACTTGGAAGAAGGTTCCAACCTTGCTGAAATGACTGAAGCGGTTCCATAGTCTCCTGAGTTCATGGGCAGACAACAAGCATCCCATGAGTGGCGTTCCGAATGGAAAACTGTGACAAAAAAGCGGTTGTTTTGTTATCCGGCGGGATTGATTCCAGCACTTGCCTGGCCATCGCCAAGCAACAGGGTCACGAAACCTATGCCTTGAGCTTTCAATATCATCAGAGACATCAAATCGAAATTGCGGCAGCAAGGAGGGTGGCCGAGGCATTCAAAGTTGAGGCCCACATGATCCTCGAACTGCCCTTAGGGAACATCGGCGGATCGGCCTTGACCGCAGATATTGAGGTGCCGAAAAGCGCTGATGTCAGTCTTATGCCCAAAGGAATTCCGGTCACTTATGTGCCTGCAAGGAATACCATTTTTTTGTCATTTGCACTTGCATGGGCTGAGGTGCTTTCAGCGGAAAACGTCTTCATCGGAGTAAATGCGCTTGATTACAGCGGCTATCCTGATTGTAGACCGGAATATATTCACGCATTCGAAACCATGGCTAATCTGGCAACGAAGAAGACTATCGAAGGCACCATAAGATTTCGGATTCACACCCCACTGATACGGTTAAGCAAGGCTGAAATAATCAAGAAAGGGATTCAGCTCGGGGTAGATTACGGCATTACGCACTCGTGTTACGATCCCGACCCCCACGGGAGAGCGTGCGGCCACTGTGACAGTTGCCTCCTTCGACGGAAAGGATTCATAGAAGCAGGGGAACCCGACCCGACCATCTACGTCAAGTAACTGTGATTGGTCATAAATTCAGGCTTGCGGTATCCACGTTCTTGGAAAGCCGTTGTTTGATCTTTTCGATGGAATTGCCTACGTACAGGTTGACGGCTGGTGTCGGGGTGTGGAGAGCAGCGAGAAAAGTCTGATTCTTGCAATGCAGTAGCACTAGCCGCGCCGACTTGCGACTGCTTTCGGGCCCTAAGTTGGCTGCCATAGCCCGGCGTTCCAGGTAGGCGGCCCACCCGTGCTGCGCTATGAACTCCATGGCCTCTTCCCTCTTTGATTTCGCAGATGCTTTGATTTCTTCGGGGTCCGGTAGCATTTCGACTGAGCCTCTAAAGAGCAGTTCTTCGACCTCAAAGGCATACTTTCTTCCATGCAGGCTGACCTTGAATTTAGCTCCTTTCATCTGCTCTCTTTTCGTGGAGAAAAGCTGCAGTGTCCAGGAATTGTTTTTTTCCGGATCGTGGATGACGTAAGTCGCTACGTTAATCGGTCGGCCTACGGACTCACCCGAACGCTCCGGCTGGGGCGGCCCGGCGAGTCGGGCGGGAGGAGGAGAAGAAGGAGGAGGGGGAGTCGCTGACTTTCGTGCTTTCCATGCCCTGAATTCTTCTTTGGTGAACAGCCCTCTCCTGATGAGACCTTTCAGCAAATCCTCGAATTGCGGCATGGTGAGCCCGTATTTGTACAGGAAGCCTTTTGTGCGCAGCCCTCCATGCAAATCCGCGAGGACTTCTTGAATATCTATCGGCTTGGAATGACTATCGTCCACCTCGGTGAATTCGTCACTCATGCTTGGTTCATCTGGTAATTTCATTTACCCGTCATATCATATCAGGCCGAAGGATCTCGCCCACCTTCGAGTCCGGGTTGAGAATCTTGACGTAAGTGCATAATGGTCAACATTTATCATAACACAAAATTGGTGAGCACGGAATATCGAAATGTAGAAGAAAAAAGCATCCCCTCAGTTGCTGGGAACAACTAAGGAATCTTGGTTGTCGTTGTGAGAGGCGTAGACCCGAAGCAATCTCAATAATGGACCGCCTGAGATTGCTTCCCAGCACTCGTAATCGCAAGTCGTGGAGCCTCGGAGTACCGAGTAACTGAATTGATTACAGCAAACATTTGTCTCTGTAGAGGAAAGTCCGAATTTGACAGGACCGATCTCGGCGCATCTCAAGCGAACATTGGTTTTCACTTTACGCTTTCAAGCTATTATGAGAGACTTTGATCTCTTGGTCCGGAAGACGAAGAGGTGGAGCAATGATTGAAACGACTCTCGACAAGACCAAGGATGAATTTCTAGAAAGTTTTTTCGAATCCGCCTCCAAGGTGCGTAATGTATGGATGAGACAATTGGGAAATTTGCGTGCGGTGTTCGGATCCAACGGCCCGGAATGGATGAATCCCGCGGAAGTCACTCAATGGATCAACTTGTCATCGTTTGCCCTGAAATTTCGTGGCGCTGCGAACGCTGCTTTTATGGATTTGCCGTTGATTCCTTTGAACAAGTATAATTCTGCGAAAATTCAACAAATCCGAAAGAAATGGGGACATTCGAACGAAGAGTCGATCAGGCCGGTGTTCGGCCTGCCTGTTCCCACCGGGAAAGACGTTCCCGAACCGAGCGAATCCGTTGAGACCGTGAAAGAGCAAATCAGGAGTCTTCAGAAGGAACTGGAGGTCCTCAGAAAAAAAGTTGATGCCCGGGACTCGTCCGACCCTCGCTCATGCGATGTGGAAAGACTCTAAGGGTACTGGCCTTAAGATCAGCTTTGCAGAACAGTGAGAGGCACGAACATGGCAAAATACTTCATGGACAACATTCAGGCTGTCGGTCGAACCCCCCTGGTGAGGTTGACCAAAATACTTGGAAACACCAAGGCCCTTGTCCTTGCCAAAATAGAGGGCAGGAATCCGGCCTTTTCTGTAAAGGATCGGATCGGGGTTTCCATGATTCAGGACGCGGAGGAAAAGGGCTGGCTCAAGAAAGGAATTGAAATCATAGAACCCACCAGTGGGAATACTGGTATAGCCCTGGCTTATGTATGCGCCCTCAAAAGGTATCGCCTTACTCTCACCATGCCGGAAACCATGAGCCTGGAACGACGAAAGGTCCTGAAGATGCTTGGAGCGAACCTCATTCTTACTGACGGCTCAAAGGGCATGAGGGGAGCGGTGCAAAAGGCCGAGGAGCTGATGGCTGCCAGTCCGGACAAGTACTACATGCCTCAGCAATTCAAGAACCCTGCGAACCCCATGATTCACGAATCGACCACCGGGCCCGAGATCTGGGATGATACGGACGGCAATGTGGACGCTCTGGTGTGCGGCGTAGGAACCGGAGGCACCATCACCGGCATATCTCGTTTCTTCAAAATCGCCAAAGGAAAGAAGTTGCGCTCCCTGGCGGTTGAACCATCAGAAAGCCCGGTCATCACCCAAACGTTGCAGGGAAAGGAACTCATGCCCGGCCCGCACAAGATTCAGGGAATAGGAGCAGGCTTTGTTCCCGAAAACCTTGACCTAAGTGTGGTGGACGATGTCCTGCTGGTGAGCAGCGAAGAAGCGTTGGATTATGCACGGCGTCTGGCGCGGGAGGAAGGGATTCTAGGCGGAATATCTTCAGGTGCAGCACTGGCTGCCACGTCAAAATTGGTCCAGAGAGACGACCATCAAGGTGGAACCATAGTAGTTATTCTGCCGAGCGCGTCTGAAAGATACCTCAGCTCAGCACTTTTTGAGGGAATCAGCGGCTAGCTTTTTTTGTTTAATTGTCCTGCATTTTTTTCGAGAGCCTTAGAGCGGAGGAGGTGGATTGGATGAGAACCAGTAAAGACTGTGTTTTCTGTAAGATCGTTGCGGGTGAGATACCTTGCATAAGAGTGTTCGAAGACGACAAAGTCCTGGCGTTCATGGATATCAGCCCTCTAAACAAAGGGCATCTTCTGGTCATTCCCAAGGAACACTTCGAGACTATGCTGGAAATAGACTCAAGGCTCTACGGTCACGTGGCAGGGGTTATCTGTGATTTGGCGAAGGCTGCAAACGCCGCATTGAACCCTGAAGGCATGAACGTGATGCAACTCAACGGAAAGGCCGGCAATCAGGTTGTACCTCATGTTCACATGCATCTCGTCCCCAGGTGGACAGGAGACGGGCTCAGAATCTGCGGCTGGGAACCCATTCCTGGCGACAAGAGCGAAATCTTGCAGCACGCGGAAAAAATAAAAGCGGAATTAAAATAGCGTCGGAACTTAAGCCAATGCGAGTAAAATTATTAGGAACATGTCTAGTGGATACGTTTTTCCCGGATGCGGGCGAAGCGGTAGTCAAGCTTCTCAGATATTTCGGCGTAGACGTGGTCTATCCTAAAGACCAGACCTGCTGTGGAAAGCCTCCGAACAGTGCTGGATACGTTGATGAAGCGAGGCATGCGGCGCGGCATTTCATCTCGGTTTTTCAAGGCGACGAGCCCATCGTCATCCCTTCAGGCTCCTGCGCGTCAATGGTGAAAATCCATTACCCCGAACTCTTCGAGAACGATCCGGTCATGAAAGAAAAGGCTGAAAATACGGCCAGACGAGCGTACGAACTGACGCAGTTCCTTGTGCACGTACTGAAGGCTCATGAATCGGGACTCCGAGCGCAGGGAAGAATCACGTACCATGCGTCGTGCCAGTTGACCCGGGAGTTGGGCGTCAGAGAGGAGCCTCTCCTGCTGTTGGGATCGCTCCAGGGATCGGAATTTGTGCATCTGGCGCACGCTGATCGCTGCTGCGGATTCGGTGGCACCTTCATGGGAAAATTACCGGAAGTCTCGATGGCTATAGCTGACGAAAAAGCAGAGACCATTATCCGCACCAAAGCGGATACAGTCACGGGTTGCGATCTAGGTTGTCTCATGAACATCAAGGATGCTCTCAAACGGGCAGGTAGTGAGGTGCAAGTGAAACACATTGCGGAAGTGATTGCGGAGGGACTATGAGCGGCAAGTCCGGTTTGCATTTCAGGGAAAACGCGGCTCAAGCGGTTCAGGACAAATCCCTCCGGGACGCTATGCGGAACTCAACAGATACGTTCACAACCAAGCGGACCCTTGGAATGGCTTCCCTCCCCATCGAGGAATGGCGGGACCGCGCTTCCGGTATCCGCATGAAAGTACTGGACAGTTTACCCGATTACATCGAACGGTTTTCTGCAAGTGCCAAAGCAGCCGGAGCGTCGGTCCACATGGCCGCGGACGCTCAGGCTGCGAGGGAAATAGTCTACGGAATACTTCGAGATCGAAGCGTCAAGAATATAGTCAAAGTCAAATCCATGGTCACCGAGGAAATCCACCTGAATCCTTATCTCGAAGAACGAGGCATGAGCGTGGTGGAAACCGACCTTGGAGAATACATAGTGCAGATCGCGGGTGAACCCCCCTCGCACATACTGGCTCCGGCGATTCACAAGAACCGTAGACAAATAGGCCGGTTGTTCACTGAAAAGCTCGGGGTTGATTACTCGGATGACCCCGTTGTCCTGACCGGTATAGCCCGGCGCGTACTCAGGCAAGAATTCCTCAAAGCGGACGCTGGTATTTCCGGAGCAAACTTCGCCGTAGCGGATTCCGGAAGCATCTGCATATTCACTAACGAGGGCAACGGCCGCATGGCCACCACCCTTCCCCCGCTTCACATTGCGGTCTTCACGATAGAGAAGATCATTCCTTCTTTGACGGATCTTCCCACTTTTATAAGGCTTCTTCCCCGTTCTGCCACCGGCCAGCCGCTTTCCAGCTACCTGTCACTAATTCCCGGCACGAGATAACCGGGAGAATCAACTGGAGCCAATGAACTGCACCTGGTGCTTCTTGATAACGGCCGTACGCGCATCAATGCCGGTGAATCCCGAGAGATTCTCAAATGCATTCGATGCAGTGCGTGCATGAACGTGTGTCCGGTTTACAGGGTAGTGGGCGGGCATGCGTACGAATCAACGTACCCCGGACCTATGGGGATCATACTGACCACGCTGCTTGAGGGCATGGAAAGTAAGCATCCTCTAGTGGACGCTACCACCTTGTGCGGCGCTTGCGCTGAAGTCTGCCCGGTTCGGGTTCCCTTGTTGAAGCTGCTCTACATTGCGAAAGAGCGTAGGATCACGGAGGGATTTGCTCCATCTGCGGAGAAGGCAGCAATGGCAGCATTCGGAGTAGGCGTGAGAAGTCCGTCTTTGTTTTCTGCGGGTCAGGCCGCTGCGAGGGTATTTTGGCCGCTCATACATAAGGTGGGGGGTAAAGCGATCATTGAGCGCCTTCCAAAGCCTGCTCTGCGCATGTTCCATCGGAGAATGCCATGAAGCACGTAAAACCGATTTCCATCCAAACCAGTGAGATCCGGGTAAGCTCTTTTGTGAAAAGGATCATTCGCCCAACTCCTGTTCAACTCCAAATAGAGGACTATTAGCCGCAGTATCGTAGCCTTGAGGAGAATCTCATGGGCCACGTCGTCACTCCAGGGAAAGTCGGAGTCCAGACCATATGGAAAAGCCTGGATTCCAGCTTCCATGGGAATGACTGAACCTTGGGCTCAACTCAGGTATCTTGCCTGGGACACTGGAGCGCGGCAAGGATACCTGACCGAACTTGAGAA
>JACRDE010000380.1 GCA_016212935.1 Desulfomonile tiedjei
AGCCACAAGCCCTTCACGAAGAATCTCAACAACAATCTCCATATCATCTACAATGAGGACCCTTATGTCATGGTCACAGCTGTCATTCGTCAATGCATTGTAGGTATTCATGTGAAAAATCCCTCAAAGGCTGAATTCAATGACGAGCATTTTTCGTGCCAAATTGGATAATAGAGCACTATCATCGGAGCTGGGCTGATACTGCGCATTGTCGGTCGTTGCGTTGTAAGGCGCGGTATGGAATTCAGTGAACAAGGAGTGCAATTCGCACTCGCCATATCTGAGGAATCTTAAAATCAATAGGTTGCAAATCCGAAAAAGAGCGATTTTCGCACATCTCTCTGTAAGTTGGGTGGAATTTACATGATACTGCGAGCGGGCTTGCGAGGTTGCCTCGAGCTTCGCTGATCTGACATCAGTTCGCATTCAAACGAGGAATGGGTCAATTTGGATTGCTGCACGCCTCCCCGGTCAGAGGCCCATGCGTTCGGATATTTTGCACATGGCGACCAGACTTATCTCTATGAACTCTTCCAAAGGTATACCGATTTGCTCACACAGAAGTATGTGTTCCCGATTTACCGATCGCGCGAATTCCTTGGCTTTCATTCGTTTCTTGACGGATTTTACCTTCACAGACGATAGTTTCTTGTCAGGGTTTACCAGAGCTGCCGCCACGATCATTCCAGTCATGGTTTCAGCTGCCGTGAGGGCGAAGTGAATTGGTTCAGATCTTGTCAGCCCGAGGTTTTCCGCGTTGTGATACTTGATGGCCTCTGCAATTTCTCCGGCCACGCCCCGCTCCAGCAGGATTCTTTCGGTGAGCAGTGCGTGCTGGTCCATTTTGTCTTTGGTATCGTTATAATCTACATCGTGGAGAAGACCTATCAGTCCCCACATGTCCGGGTCTGCGTTGAATCGGGGCGCAAGTTCCCGCATTATGGCTTCAGATGCAACGCAGTGTTTCCTCATGCTTTCCGTATGCAGATATTGCTCCATGAGAGCGACAGCTTCGTCTTGGTTTATTCCCCACTTGGCGGAACTCACGTTTCACCCCTTTGGTAGGTTTACGCGCATTGCTGTTGCGTGTGCAGTTGTTTACCACGAGCGAGTCACTCTGCACAACTCCAAAAAGACAGTGGTGCGTTGACATTTCCTATAAAGATCGTTAAGTTTACTGGGACTATTGTGGACTTGCGCAGTTGTCTTCACGTTTTGTTAAGGGGGTGATTCCATGAGAATCATAAACATGGACCATGTTGCCGCGTCTCCGCTACTGCCCCAGGTGGTGGATGCCATGATGCCTTTCTTGACCGAAAAATTTGGCAATCCGTCGAGCATGCACAGCCTCGGAGAGGAAGTCACGGAAACGCTCGATGAGGCCAGGGGCAAAGTTGCCGCACTGATCAATGCAAAAGATCATGAGATTGTATTCACATCGGGAGGAACCGAGTCGAATAATTGGGCTCTCAAGGGGATTTGTCAGGCGAGTCGTTCGCGCGGAAACCATCTGATCACGTCGTCGGTGGAACACTTTTCTATTATGCACGCCATAAAGGCTCTTGAAAAACAGGGCGTCGAAGTGACTCGCTTACCCGTGGATAAATACGGAATCGTTGATCCCGATGATGTGAAAAGGGCAATTACGCCCCGCACAGTGCTGGTTTCCGTTATGCATGCGAACAACGAGATCGGAAGCATTCAACCCATAGCGGAAATAGGCAGGATAGCCAGAGAGCTCTCAATTCCGTTTCACACGGACGCCGTGGCCACTGCTGGCGTCATCCCGGTAGACGTAGAGGCCTTGAACGCCGACCTGCTATCGCTGTCAGCGAATGCATTTTACGGTCCTCTGGGGTCTGGCGCTTTGTACGTTCGCAAGGGAGTCAAGATAGCTCCGCTGCTTGACGGTGGAATTCAGGAAGGTGGCCTCAGGGCCGGAACAGAAAACGTCCTGGGAATAGTGGGCATGAGCAAGGCGGCGGAAATAGCCGCAGTGGAGATGGAATCCAGGATTGCTCACTTGATTCCTTTGCGTGACAGGCTTATAAAGGAGATTCCTGCGGCAATCGAAGAGGTGGAGCTCGTAGGACATCCAACTCAGAGACTCCCGGGCAACGTCAGCGTCGTAGTGAGGTACGTGGAAGGCGAATCAATGCTGTTGTTCCTCGACATGGAGGGCATAAAGATAGCTAGCGGTTCCGCTTGCATCTCGCGTTCCCTGAAAGTCTCGCACGTGATGCTGGCAATGGGTATAGATGCAGGCACCGCTCAGGGTTCGTTGCTCTTCACCCTCGGAAAGGACAATGCGGATCAGGACGTGGACGAAGTAGTTAGAATTCTGCCGCCCGTTGTTCAGAAGTTGAGGGATATGTCGCCGCTGTACAAGAAAACCTCAAAGTTCAAGACGATCACCTAGTTGGGTGGTCTGACGTGTTTGCACGCGACGGCACAGAATGCCCGACGCATTGAGCTCGAGAGATTGCTGTAAATATTAGGCGTGAACAATAGACATCAGCCGGTTCTTTTCAGGCCGAAATCATCGAGGGAGCGAAGATATGTATAGTGACATAGTCATGGAGCATTTCAAAAACCCAAGAAACGTGGGTGAAATTCCTGACGCAGACGGTGTCGGTGAGGTTGGCAATCCAGCTTGCGGTGACATCATGGCATTTTATATCAAGGTCAATGGCAACATACTGGAAGACGTCAAATTCAAGACCTTCGGTTGCGGGGCAGCTATAGCAGTGTCCAGCATGGTCAGCGAGATGGCTATAGGTAAAACTCTCGAGGAAGCCATGCAAATCACTAACAACTCCGTGATCGAGGCGCTCAACGGCCTTCCCAAGAAGAAGCACCATTGCTCCAACTTGGGCGCGGACGCATTGCACAGGGCCATCGAGGATTTCAGGTCCAAGCAGCAAGGCAGGCAAATGGAAAAACCCGTAGACGGACCGGAAGTGTGCTCTTGCCCTGTGTGCGACGTGAACGATCCGGAAGAAGCCCCGTACTGCAATACCGCGTGTGGCCATTCGTCGCCCAAATAGAACCAGGCAGAAAACCCACAGGACCGTACGCACGATACCTTGCGGATCGAGTGAAACTTCTTGTACTACCGATTCGCTTTCAAATATGTAAAATCGGGGAGGCATTTCTTGTAAGAAGTTCCTCCCCGAACCCCACCTCAAGAACTTTTGGCACTCGCCGGAACCCCCATCTCCTGGAAGGAAATTTGGGGTTCAGGCAAATGATACAAGTTTCTGGAAGAGGGTTTGGGAGGAAACTCTTTACTGAAGAGGGTTCCCCCAATCTTACTCGTTTGAATGCGAGCTAGCCCGAAACTGAACTTCTACGCCCCCATTATCGAAGGTCAATCTTTTTGAGGTAATTGATGAGATTCTGGTCTCTTCTTCCAAGGCCCAGTTTCTTTCGGATTGAGATGCGTTGGAGCCTTATGGTGTCAGGACTCTTGTCAAGAATGAAGGCAATTTCCTGCGTGGTTTTGCCGAGGCGGATCAGCTTCGCGACTTCCAGTTCTTTTTCAGAAAGTTTGAGGGTGGGGTCGTCTGCCACCGGTTTCTCGGATTGCTCGGGTACTCCGATTTCCTGCAAAAGAAGTTTGGCATGGGCCTCCACCAAGGGCGGATTTTGTTTTTCCTGCAGGATGCGGAAAATTCTGTTGTTTATTTTCTTACCCAGGTCCGAGACAACTCGTTCGCAGGCCCTGACGCGCTCTTCCTCCGCGTAGCGCAACAACGTGTTCAGAGCCAGGTTCTTTTCCTGAAGCTCCTGACCCTTGGCTGTAAGCTTTTCTTCGAGCCGTTTGCGTTCGGTAAGATCGTGGCACAACCCAACCGTCCCGTATACCACGCCCTTATCGTCCTTGAGTTCGGTAAACACGGTGAACGCCACACCTCGTGTGCCGTTGCTGCGGACGTATTCATATTCACCTTGCCACACATCGCCTTCCCTCAGCACCCTTGTGGATTCAAGTTCCAGATTGGGGGATTTTCTTTGTTCGGTCAGGAGAAAAACGGATCGCCCCAGAATCTGCTCCTTGGTGTAGCCGAACATTCGCTCGCTTGCAGGGTTCCAGTCGATGATGTTCCCTTCCAGGTTGGTCACTATGATCGACTCGTTCATATGGGAAAAAACGTGACGGTAGTGCCTCAAGTGAATTTCCTCCTTTCTGGCTTCAGTCACGTCCTTTATAAACATGGCAGCTCCATCGCCCACCTTACCCAGCCAGAAGTACCAACTTGCCAGATCTGGGTCATCCGGTTTTAATTGCAGGTTCATTTCAAAAGTCTTGTCACCCCCAGTTTCACACTCGTCTCGAGCCGTATCATAGAGTGCCTGTGCGACCTCGGCATTTGTGAACACCTCCGAGAGTGGAACTTGTCCGGAAAAACTCGAGCCGTAACCCAGCAGCTTCTTTGCTGAAGCGTTTATCCAGACACACCTGAAGCCCTCGATATGGCCATCGCTGTCTCTCTGGGACTCCAGCAGGGCGAAAGGACGCGGTATGGTGTTGAGAGTCTTTTCTGCAAGCGCTTTCTCGCTCATGCCGCGCAGGGCGTCGGATAGCAGGTCCTCTCGTGCTGTCACGCAAGCGATTACGGCAAAAGAGTCTTTGGCTCCAGCCTTGACGCGAGCCATGTAGTTATGTCCCAAGATGCGCCTACCAGCAAGCCCCCAGGGTGGCATATCCTCCTGAACAACACTTTCGCTGGCTGCCACCTTTCTGAGACTGTCCTCCCAGACGGCTGCGATATTGGGAGGAACCGGCAATTCAGTCACTTTTCGGTTCAGGACGTCATCGTGCGTAAGACTGAGTGAGAAAGCTCTGTTAAGCAGATCAAGGGCCGCCTTGGAGATCCTCAGGAAGCCGGTTTCCGGAAAGTACGTATAAAAGCCGCACGACCCGAATTCGCTGAGAACCTGGTACTCGCGAACTGCAGAGCTTTCGAGGGGATCGAAGAACAGCATTACTATTTGCCGAGCCCGTCCAAAGCTGTCCAACAACACTACAGCATTCACGGAGAGAGATACGATTCGGCCGTTTCTGCGGCGTATTCGCAATCGCATGTTTTGTCTGCCCAATTTTTTTGACCAGAATGATTCAATTGCTCCAAGGAGCGCGCGTACGCCGTCGTAGTCCTCCAGAAGAGTCTGGGCCCAAACCTGAATATGGGCTACCTCTTCAACCCCATATCCTGTCAGGCGCTGAGCCTCCGCATTGTACGACGAGAAAAAACCATCCCTGCGAAGGCCTATTACACCCATGCCATCCTGGCGGTCCAGCAAAGACAATATGACTTCAGTGCTAGATCGCGATATTCCGATATTTTCGGCCAGGCTGCGCCCAAGCTGGTCGAAGTTTTCTCGTGCCTCAACCATTTCCCTCAGCTTGGCAATGCATGAAATCAGAACGTCCCCACCGCACGAGCTTGGCAGGAAAATCGGCCTGTAATAACGGGGCAGATTGAGTTTCCCCCATCCTGGAGCGGGTTCTCCAAGTACGATGATCTCTATTGCGGGATTGATCTGTTTAACGCTTGTGGCGAGAGCAGCTAGTTCCATTTTCGCTGCATCCAGTTCAATTATTATGATGGAGTAGCCACCGGGGTTCCTGAAGAGTATGTCCAGGGCCTCTCGGCCGTCCTTGGCCCCTTCAACCATGAGGTCGTGCAGTTCCGATGCCACGGCTTCCCGAAGCGCTTTATGGCCCTGCCCGGACCTCCCGATCCACAAGATTGAGTCGTTTGACATGCCTCCACCTTGCTGACGTAGCGTTCCGTCACCCGAGATGCACTAATAAGGAGTGAAATATTGAGCGTTGCACTGGTTCCACCTGCAATTAGACTTATTGTAGACTTTTATCCCGCAATTTGCACGCGTTCATAGTCAATATAATCTCTCCACGACTCAAAAATGGAGATCCCTGAACTATAGTCTGATGTAAGTATTTTGCCTTCAGTCAGGAAGACTGGGGAACCACGTTTACTGCAGGAAGCTTTGCCTGAAAATGCCTGTCGGGATGCAAGTCGTGAAAGTGAACCGTCATGACGAACGTCTCGCGGGGGACTTTCAGACTAAGTATGCATCCAGAGAACACGGCAAACACATTGTCGAATCTCCCTAGCTTGAATGCGAAGCGATCTTACGCCGTCAAACGCCGGTAGATGGCTGGTAGCACGTGGGGAAGAACTTCTGCCTTGGGTAAAACCACGCTCTGGGTCTGGGGGCATATCTTCTTCAAATAGGAGGCCCCCTTCTCATCCGAAGTGATTATGAACGGATGAACCTTGTTCAAACGCGCCTCTTTGAAGGCTTTGCGGGTATCAGCCATAGCGTAGTCCAATGAACCGTACTCTATGTCGTAGGGTCGGCCGTCTGTCAGAATAACCATGAGCTTCACGGCAGCGGTCATCTCATCCAGCCGGCTGGTCGCGTGCCGGATTACCGCACCGAGGCGGGTGAGATTCGCAGGTTCGAGATTGCCAATCCTGTGTCGAACCTTGTCTCCGTACTGTTCCCGGAAACTTTTCACGGTCAGAAGGTCCACACGGAAACGGCCCTCCGAACTGAAACCGTATACCGCAAAGGGATCGCCCAGAGAATCCAGCGCCTCCGCCATAAGAGTAATAGCTTCCTTCTGGATATCAACCACTCTCCTGCCGTGGACCTGTTCTTCAGTGGATCCGCTCAGGTCCACGAGGAATAGAACCGCAACATCTCTCAACCTTTTGTCTCGACGAATATAGACGTCATCCGAAAGGAACGACCCGCACCTCATGTCAATGACTGCTCGCACGAGGGCGTCCAGATCGAGATCGTCACCGAAAGGCTGCGCGCGGTATTTCTTGAATCTCTCGGGCTTCAGCATGGAAAACTGACGACGGATAAGTCGGACGAGACTCTGCAATCGGTCTCTCAATTCCTGGGCGAATGGGTTGGGGTCATCGGGTACCGGTCTTTGGCGTACAAGACACCAGTCGAGCTTGTAATCCGCCAAGTCCTGATCCCACTCTTTGTATAGAAATGTCTGGACCTCTTCGCCCAGATCCTCGACGTCCGGTGACTCGAAGTCCACGAACTCCAGCATTTTTCCGAGACGCGCCAACAAGGTGTCGGCATCGCGTGCCCCTTCTGCCAGCAGAGATTCCAGCAACGCCTCTACTATTTCCGGCGGCAATTGTGCTTCATCACAGAGCTCTTGCTTGACCTGCGCAACGGCTTTGCTAGTGTCCGCTACGAACTCCGGCAACAGATTTCCCCACCAGAGTTGGTTTTCACGGAGAATCCCGGAATCGCAGTCCGGGAACAACTCCGGTAGACTCTCTGCCAGCCGTTTCATGTCCCCAAGGAGATTGGGAAGTCTCTGCAGCAGGCGGCGGTCGGCTTCCATGTGGATGGAAGTCTCATTAATCGCACCATCCTTTAGCACCTCTGCCAGGTCGTGTGCCTGGAGCAGAGCCGTCTGGTGGAGGGCCATCAGCTTCAGGAGAGTGTATCCTTGCACAGATTCAGGCAAGAATACCGTCCGCCCGTCTGTCGCCGGGCCTCCTGTGAAGGCTTTCACCCCGATCAGAGATCGGTTGGAACGAATTTTCACCGGCTGTCCCAGGTAGGCTTCACACAACAAGGTCAGGGAATTCACCCTGTCCTTCAGGGCCACACCTGAAACCAGGCCGTCACGAGTCTCCAGGGCCTTTAAGGAGACGCAACTGAAATAGCTGCATAATTCTTCAGTGGTTCTGCATTCAGCCAGGCCGGTTTGCACCCATCTTTTGGTGTCTTCCTCGTTTAAGAGCAGACACAGCCTTGCACCAAGGCGGATGAACTCTTCTGCCGCTTCGGACGAGCGCATCGCAATAGTCCCCGCCTGTTCCAGATTGAAGACCCACCGCTCCGGGCTGGTGCCGCACCTGTTCGCAGCGGCTTCTTCGAGGTACGCTCGGGCTGCCTTCCAAACGTGACGACCAGCACGCAAAGCATCCCTGGCGCGCTCACCCCATTTGAGGAGTCCATCCTCGCCCGTACTTTGAACAACTATTGGAGCATTGCGCAGAAACGCAATAGCGCAGTCAGCATCCCGACGAGCAATCGACTCGGCGCACAACGTGAACGGGGTAAGGAATCGAGCTCCCATGGGAAGAGACGACACTGCGGAAAGGTACGGCTCTACCAACGCCCATCCTCTGGACCCCATAAATATGGCGCCTCGCAGGATAGCCCCGATGTCAGGGCGGTCAGCCAGTGCTTCGATGGACCGAAAGACGATCATAAAGAACTCTACGGCCTTGCGCGAACGCAGGTGCGCGACGTACCCGCAAAGTTTTATGAATTCACTGTGCCGGGCCTGGGGAATCCTTTGCAGAAGATGAGGGTGTGCGAGGAGAAATTCCCGAAGCTGACTCAGGGTGCTTCTGGAAAAATTTCTGCATTGTAAAGAATCATCCACGGCTTATCCTTATGACACATTTTGAGCGGCAGTAATGTCACCGCCCACGGCGAAAGACCCATTACGAAGTATGAAAGCGCCTGTAGGACCGGCAACATACCGGTTCAAGTAAAGTGACTTTTATAGGCATTGCCAAGACTCGTGTCCCATTTACCGAAGCGGTACCGTCACCCCGAACCTTCATCCGGGTTCCAAATTCTGGATTCCTTTCTTCGCAGGAATGACGAGTAATCG
>JACRDE010000030.1 GCA_016212935.1 Desulfomonile tiedjei
GGTTGTCCTGGTGACCGGAGGAAGCTCCGGAATCGGGAGAGCAGCAGCCATAGCTTTCTCACACGAGGGTGCGGATGTAGTCGTCGCAGATATGAATGAGGAGGGTGCTGCAGAAACAGTGGACATCATCTCCAGGTCGGGCGGCAGAGTATGTTTTATAAAGACCGATGTGTCCAGGGCCGACGAAGCAGAGGATTTGGTCAAGGCGACTGTTCGGAGGTATGGCCGGCTGAACTGCGCACTCAACAACGCCGGCATAGAAGGGCCCGCATGTTTGACGGACCAATACCCTGAGGACGAATGGGACGCCGTTATCCGCATCAATCAAAAGGGAATAATGCTGTGTATGAAATTTGAAATCAGGCAAATGATGACACAGGGAGGCGGGGCCATCGTAAACACATCCTCCGTGGCCGGGTTGCGCGGCTTACCCTATCAGTCTGCCTACTCAGGAAGCAAGCACGCCATAATAGGGCTCTCCAAGACAGCAGCGGTTGAGTATGCAAAAAAGGGCATCAGAGTTAATGTGCTATGTCCAGGCTTTATTGATACTGGCCTTACGAAACACGTAATCGGCAAGAAGCCCCACTTGGAAGAAAAGTACAAATCGCTTGTCCCCATGGGCAGGTTCGGCTCGGAAAAAGAAGTGGCAGAAGCGGCCGTCTGGTTGTGTTCGGATGCATCATCCTTCATTACCGGCCATTCTCTGGTGATAGACGGTGGAGCAAGCGCATAAACCCGCGAGTTGGGGTAGGTTTGTTTACCATCAGAGGCTAATACAAAGGATTTCTATAGAGGATCGCGAAGTTAACCAGGATTTAAACCAGGAGAAGGAGGTAATCATGAGAAGGCTTGGGTACGCATGCTTCGGTTGGTTTGTCGTGGCGTTTTGTCTTTTGTTTTTGGCTGGTCCGGTTCGTTCAGACGAAAAGGTCGTTAAGCTAAGGTATGCGACGTTTTCTCCACCCATGAGCGGGTTGGCTGCACTTTCCGACCAGTGGTGCAAAGAAGTTGAGAAACGAAGCAACGGAAAAGTCAAAATCAGCTTTCATCCGGGCGGCTCTCTGGCACCGGCAAACCAGTCTTACGAAGCGGCTGTCCGTGGCATTACGGATATTTCTTTGAGCGCCACCCAATGGACGGCCGGAAGGTTTCCCATGTCGGAACTAATCCACCTTCCGCTGGGTGTGAAGAGTGCATTCCAGGGCACAAACCTGATAAATGCATGGTTCAAGGAATTCAAACCGAAAGAATTTGACGACACAAAAGTCCTTTACCTGTTTGCCTCGGGCCCCAGTCATTTCATGACCTTGAAGCAGCTTTCCTCGATAAACGACCTGAAGGGTTTGAAGATAAGGGCTGCAGGGGATACCAGCAAGATTGTTGCTGCGATGGGCGCAGTGCCGGTTTCGGTTCCCATTGGCGATGCTTATGAGGCTTTCCAGCGAGGGATCTGTGAAGGCGTCCTATTGTCTGCTGAAACTTTGAAATCCTTCAGGTGGGGAGATCTCCTCCGCGGTCTTCAGATCAACGATGGCATAGGTGCGGTAAATGCCTTAATGGTTGTGATGAACAAGAAGAAGTGGGATTCTCTACCCCCGGATATTCAGAAGATTATTGAAGAGGTAAGCCAAGAATGGATCGAGAGAACCGGTAAGGGCTGGGACGAGATCGATAAGGAAGCAACAGAATACGGTGAATCAAAGGGTCTGAAAGTAGTGAGGATCTCCAAGGAAGAGGAGTCGGTAACTGCTCAGAAGGTCAAACCGCTTCTTGATGCTTACGTGGGCAACATGAAAAACCTGGGATTGCCGGGAGAAGAGACTCTGAAATTCGCGATCGATTACATAAAGGCTCATCCTTAATGCAATAGCGCGGTTGCGGCTCATGGCTGAGGCCAGCGGGGCCGGGGCTCCCTGACCGCTGGCCTTCTCTAGACTGATTGAAGGCATTATTCTGGCGTTTCTAACTCAGTGAGGACGACCATGCTGGTACAGGTCAAGTGGTTAAGCAGTTTCTTGTCGATGATAGCAGGGGTCATTCTTCTTGTTATGATGGGTGTCACCTTAGCGGATATTGTACTGCGCTACCTCGGGAGGCCAATCGTTGGCGCTTATGAAATCGTCGCCTTTCTGGGAGTTGCTGTCATTGCTCTAGCACTCCCTCGTGCTTCTATCCTGAAGACACATGTGTATGTGGACCTGTTGATTGATAAGCTGCCTGCGAAGTCACGAAAGGTTCTGAGAGTTGTCACAAGAATTCTGGTATTCTCCATGTTTCTCGTGGCGGCTTGGTACTTTATACTTATGGGAAAGAGCTATATCGCGACCAAGACTGTCACCATGAGCCTCAAAGTCCCCTTCTACCCTGTGGTTTTCGCCCTGGCGGCTAGCTGCATTGTCCAATGCCTCGTGTCGCTTTGCGAGATCTTCGGTGATGATGGAGGGAACAATGAATGAACTGGTTTTGGGCGTTGGCGCCTGTATCTTTCTCCTGTTTTTCCTCTTAACCGGAATTGAAATAGCCTTTGGCATCGTAATGGTGGGCCTCGTCGGGTACGCTCTGCTCTATGACTTTGATGCTGCCTACAATCTTATGGTTCAGGATTTCTTCGATGTTTTGTCCTCTTACAGCCTGACCGTCATTCCGCTTTTCATGCTCATGGGACAGATCGCTTTCAACGCGGGAATCGCCAAGAGGCTGTACGATTCCGCATACAAATGGGTTGGTCGCGTACCTGGCGGGCTGGCCATGGCCACTGTTGTGGCAGCTACCCTATTCAAGGCCATGTGCGGGTCTACCTTGGCCACTGCCGCTACATTTTCCAGCGTGGCCATTCCCGAGATGACCAGATATAGATATGCCAAGAAACTATCCACCGGGATCGTGGCCAGTGTCGGCACCATTGGTATTCTCATCCCTCCGAGCATTACCATGATCATATATGGGATCATGACTGAGCAGTCTATTGGACGGCTATTTCTTGCCGGCCTCGTACCGGGCTTGCTCATTTCCGCCTGCTTCCTTGGCATAATCTACGTGTGGTGCAAAATCGATCCAACCCTTGGACCAGGAAGTACGGAGAGATTTACTACTAAAGAAAAACTGCGGTCTCTTCCCGAATTTGTCCCTGTTTTCGTCATCTTCGCCGTGGTCATAGGTGGGCTCATGTTGGGGATATTCACCCCCACGGAGTCTGGTACCATAGGAACAGTCGCAGTTTTGATACTGGCGCTACTAAGGAAGAGTCTCTCCTTCAAAGCGTTTGTAAAGTCGATTGATGAATCCCTGAGGGCAGCGGTAATGGTGCTCATCCTGATTGCCTGTTCGGCTGTGCTCGGCCATTTCTTGGCGGTTACCGAAATCCCGCAGGTTGCCGGAGATTTCCTCGTGTCGCTTCCTCTTCATAAAGTGCTCATCATGGTGATCATTTTCCTCTTCTATCTTTTGGGGGGATCGTTCATCGATGATCTGGCCTTCATGATCCTTGTAACTCCAATCCTATTCCCTGCCGTGCAAAAGCTCGGGTATGACCCAATGTGGTTTGGGGTGATGATTGGTATCACCTTGATGGTAGGATCAA
>JACRDE010000376.1 GCA_016212935.1 Desulfomonile tiedjei
GAAAGAGAAGCTTGGCGGCTTCTGATGTCCTGTCGTCGGGCTTTTCGTTTGTACAGGCTCAAATCTTTCGATTTTTTGTCTGCTTCTTCAAGGGAAAAATTGGTTTTGTTTTTATTTATTGAGAATAGCTAATCAATATGATATAATCCTACTTGTTAAGTGTCCACAAGGGCATGCCACATCAAAATAAAGTGAGGTCCATCATGGAAAGGGTTATGGTTCTGGTCGTTGTAGCCCTCTTGGTCGTTATCGGTGCGGCAGGACCCGCGGAATCCATGTCCGGTTGCGGGCCGGCGCAATACTGCCCGCAGCGCACGTTGGTAAACAAAAAGGTCCCCTGCGTCAGGACGGAAATGGTAGCAGAGGTTCAGCCTTGCACGCGAGTTGTGCCGGTCAAGAAAGTCGGCTACAGAGTTCAAAACGTCATGCTAAAAGGTACCCCGGTGGGACGCCCTTGCGGCCAGGACCCCTGCACAAAGTGTTGTCCGCAGCCTTTCTGTCAGGTAGTGCAGCAGAAGGTTCCTTACGTGTATTACGAGCCGCAGTGCATCCCATGGTACAACGTGGTCTATAAGCCGGTCTGCAGAACGGTGATGCTTCCTCAGACTTATATGGTAGAGGCCGCTCCCATGTGCGGGAAATAGATCAGCAGCGCTTGGATGTTTCAGAACGCGTCCTTTGTCGCGTGCGTTCACGCATGACAGAGGCGCGTTCGTTCTACCGATCTACCTCAATGTGCTCGCCATACACATACGATCACTCGCCCGGACTTTTCTCATTTGACATATTTCGCTGACTATCCCATACTTGCACGCGCTTTTCCCATAGATCTCGGAGTCAATCGAATGAAGACCGTACTAGTCACCGGAGGCGCCGGATTCATTGGCAGCCACTTGGTTGAAACTCTCCTTGCCGGAGGGTCGACTGTAATATGTGTGGATAATTTGTTTACTGGAAGCAAAAAGAACATACTCCCTTTTTGGGACAACCCCTCTTTTGAATTTATCAGGCACGACGTGGTTGTTCCGATTCTGCTGGAAGTGGACCAGATTTATCATTTGGCTTGCCCAGCTTCGCCCGTTCATTATCAGAACAATCCGATAAAGACCCTTAAGACGTCTGTGCTAGGGACATTGAACATGTTGGGTCTAGCCAAGCGAGTGAAGGCCCGGGTGTTGTTGGCCTCTACGTCTGAGGTTTATGGAGACCCCCAGATACACCCTCAACCTGAGTGGTACCACGGCAACGTGAATCCCGTAGGACCCAGGGCTTGTTACGATGAGGGCAAACGGGCGGCAGAGACGCTCATGGTTGGGTATGGCGAGTACAACAATGTCAATGTAGCAATTGCTCGCATATTCAATACCTACGGTCCGCGAATGCTCCCCAATGACGGGAGGGTAGTAAGCAATTTCATCTGTCAGGTGCTACAAGGCGAGAAGCTCACCGTGTACGGTGATGGAACTCAGACAAGGTCCTTCTGTTACGTCTCGGATTTGGTCGATGGCTTGATTAAACTTATGGAGAGCGGTGAGTCTGGTCCCATCAATTTGGGGAATCCGCACGAGGTGACCGTGAATGATTTGGCCGAAATGATTCTGAAAATGTTGCCCGAGACCGGTTCGGAGATTGTTTTTGAGCCACTCCCAAAAGACGATCCCACGCGAAGGAAACCGGACATTACTCTTGCCCGAGAGTTGTTGGCCTGGGATCCCACTGTCCCGCTGGAAACAGGGTTGCAGCGTACCATAGATTATTTTTGCGGAGACTTATATTGTGGCCATAAGCACTGCTAACAACAAACGCCTCTTACTGATGATTGTCGGCACCTCGCTGGGGTTAATTTTTCTTTACTTGGCATTCAGGGACGTCTCGTGGAACGATTTCGTAAACGGGCTGAAACAGATTGATCCTGTTTATTTGTTGCCGAGCGCTCTGCTGATGATTGCGATTCAGTTTATCAGGGCAGTCCGTTTCGGACTGATACTCAATCCCCTGTGTCGGATGCGGACAAAGGACCTGTGGGACATGCTGAACCTGTGGGCTGGCGCAAGCATGATATTGCCCATCCGTTTGGGCGAGTTGGTAAGGCCCTACCTGCTGAGGCAACGTGGCGCGACCTTTTCCAGCGGGGTCGGGGCAGTCATGGTTGAGCGTTTTTTTGATCTATCAGGATTGTTGTTTCTTCTTGGGATCGTGCTGTGGACAAACCCGCAAGTCCCTGCGTTTTATTCTTACCTTGGTTTGGGCTTGGTAGGTGCTTTGGCGGTCGGATATTCGATGGTGCTGTTGATTCTGACAAGGCGAGAAGCATTCCAGACGAAATTGGATAGGATACTTTCGTTGTTTCCTGAGCGCGCTGCGCGGTTTTTGAGTAGGATAATCAAGCTCGTGATAGACGGATTCGGAATCATGGCAAGTTTCAGGCAGGCGCTGATTATTTTTGCCTTTTCGGTGCTGATCTGGATTTTGTTTTCGTGTGTCACATATCTTTTTCTTTTGTCCTTCTCGGTCAAGGCTCCTTTTTTGGTGGCTGTGACCATTCAGGTTTTCATTTGCTTTGGCGTTGCGCTCCCTTCTGCGCCCGGATTTGTTGGCACTTTTCATGCGGCCGGTCGTTACGCTCTGGCATTGTTCGGGATACAAACCGTGGTAGCGATATCTTTCGCGACTGTGTATCATCTGTTCGCACTTGTGATGAGTCTGGCTCTGGGGCTTGCCTCGTACTTGACGTGTAGTTTTCGTTTCGACCAGAGTTTGTTTTCAGGATCGTCCGACCCCTCGCAATAAGTCTTGAACGGTATTTAGAAAAGCTTTGTGCAAGTGACTGATGTACCAAAGGTCATGGACCGAGTTTTGAGGGCAAGTTGTGAAGAATTGGTCTGACTTGGACAAGAAGTACCTATGGCACCCGTTTACGCAAATGCGTGAGTGGACGGATTCCGAACCTCTTGTGGTGGAAAAAGCCGAAGGTAACTTCCTGGTGGACGTTGAAGGTCGCAGGTATCTTGATGGGGTTTCATCTTTATGGGTGAATGTTCATGGGCATCGCAAAGAAGCCATAGACCGGGCGATCGTAGAACAGCTTGAAAAAGTGGCGCACTCCACTTTGCTGGGCTTGTCGGGAGTGCCGTCGATCGAATTGGCAGAGAAGCTGGTCAAGATCACGCCCGATGGTCTAGACAGGGTGTTTTATTCGGATTCAGGTTCCACTGCAGTTGAGGTTGCGCTTAAGATAGCATTTCAATACTGGCGGAATTTAGGCTTCGACCGCAAGACCCTTTTTGTTACCCTGTCTCAGGCTTATCACGGCGATACCATAGGCTCTGTGAGTGTAGGTGGGATCGACCTGTTCCACAGCATTTTCAGCCCCTTGTTATTCAATACCCTGAGTATTCCGACTCCGTTTCTTTACAGGTATCCCGGAATCAGCTCAGAGGAATGCCGGGACAGGTGTCTGGATCATTTTCGAGCAATAGCCGAAGACAAAAGGGACGAGATAGCGGCAATTATCGTGGAGCCCCTGGTACAGGGCGCAGCTGGAATCATAGTCCATCCCCGGGGTTTTCTGAAAGGAATCGAGACCATCTGCCGGGAGCACGGAATACTCCTCATTTGCGACGAGGTGGCTACCGGTTTCGGCAGGACCGGCAAGATGTTCGCGTGCGAACATGAGGACGTTAAGCCGGATCTGATGGCACTGGCCAAGGGGCTGTCCGGGGGCTATTTACCTCTGGCTGCGACTCTGGCCACTGAAGAAATATACAAGGCGTTTCTCGGTGCATTCAGCGATTACAGGACGTTTTTCCACGGACATAGCTACACCGGCAACGCTCTTGCTTGCGCCGCGGCCTGTGCTAGTCTGGACGTATTTGAATCTGAAAGGCTATTGGAGCACGCCCAGTCGAAAATCCGGTTCTTGAAAGAATTGCTTGCCTCAGAAATAGAGCCTCTGCAGCATGTTGGCGAGGTGAGGCAATGCGGCTTCATGGTGGGCATAGAACTGACAGAGAATCGGTCGTTGCGGACCGAATACCCCCCGGGACTCAGGATGGGAGCCCGCGTAACCCGTGACGTCAGAAAGCACGGGGTAATCTTGCGTCCCCTGGGAGACGTGGTGGTCCTCATGCCGCCCTTGTCCATAACCTTGGATGAGATTCGGTTACTGGTTTCCGCGACTGCGAAATCAATCCATGAAATTTGCGACCAATGATAGAGAAATTTTCTCGGGCCTGAAACCAATGGGCATTCAAAGAAGTAAGATTGGGGGGACCTCTTTGTAAAGAGTTTCCCCCCAAACCCCCTTCTAGAAACTTCTATCATTTGCCGGAACCCCCATTTCCTGAAAGGAAATTTGGGGTTCCGGCGAGTGCTAAAAGTTCTTGAGGTGGGGTTCGGGGAGGCACTTCTTACAAGAAGTGCCTCCCCGATTTTGCTTCTTTGATGGGGAATTCGTATGAGCCCGACAGACTGAGCATGAGAATGGCCGGCCTTAACAAAAAAGGACTTTTCGTCACTGGTACAGACACGGGAGTAGGCAAGACCCTTGTTACCGCCGGACTGGTAAGGCTTGCACGCCGCCGGGGACTGAAGGCCTTGGCTGTCAAGCCCGTTGAGACTGGTTGCCTCTTGCGAGACGGGGCGCTGTACCCCGAAGACGGGGCGTTCCTTGCTGCTGCATGCGAGAATGAACTCACGC
>JACRDE010000381.1 GCA_016212935.1 Desulfomonile tiedjei
AGATAACGTACGTCACGACTGAGGGGAAAGTGATCAAGGAATGGATTCAATCCATTATTGAGATCGGAAGCAGGTACAAGCGGGAACTGGAGATACTTGAATCGCTGGAAAAAAGGGTCAACGAGCAATTGGAAGAAAAGCGTTAATCTGAGTCGTTGTCTCCTGACCGGCTTCTTTGACGTCTTATTGCGCGTATGCGAGTGCGAACGTCTTCAAGATTCAGATCTGGGTCCGATTCTTGCGAATGCTGTCCGTTGACCAGGACTTCTTGGATGCCTTTCGATTTAACGGACAGGCTCCTTAGGAAAAAGGCGAGGAAGACCAAGGCCCCTCCCACGAGGTAAATCAACCAACCGTACGAACCGAGTACCGAAAACCCCGGAAAAAAACGGCTTGCGAGCAGAAGCGCGGCAGCGGAAACCGCTCCGAGGATGGCAATCAGCTTGATCAGTCGAGAAAACGTCATGATTTCCCCTCAACGCTCCTGTCCTTCAGACGCACAAGCGTTGCGCCCCAGCCACCGGCCTCCAACGGGGCTTCCGAAAAGCTCTGAACCTGAGCGTGCCGGGAAAGGATAGCTCTCACGCGGTCCCGCAAGATCCCCTTCCCCTTTCCGTGTATGATTCGCAGATCGTAAATATCCCGTTCCCGGCATGCCTCAAAATAGTCGTCCAGCAGATCCGGCAGATCTTTCGGCGAGAACGTGTGCAGGTCCAGCACACCGTTTATGGGAATTTCCACCGGATCTTGTGGCTCCACGAAATCCGTTTCATTTAACTGGTCGTCCACGGTTTCCGTTGCCTTTGAGTTTTGTTTCAATCCTAGCGTTGCCTTCCGTTGGATGTCGCCAAAAAGGCGGCCCGTCAGCCTCGCTTAAGCAGTCCCATTACGGATTTGCGGCCATACGATCCAGAATTTGGCGTCTCCGTTCGGGATCCACGTTACATTCAGTCAAGACGCTCTCAAGTTTCTCGGCATGTTCAGCAATCCATAGGTCTTCCAAATCCTTACGCAAGCCCTGGCCTATGTAGAATTTGATCAGAGCTTGATAGCCCCCCATACCCTTCATCGGCGCGATTCGCTTCAAATCATCCAAAACATCGAGAGGGATTCGGATGGAAATATGCTTCGAAGGTCTGTCCTTAGCGAGAATTAGTTTCTTCTTCATAGCGAATTCTCTCCTGGGAAGTAACGGGTCTCGCGGATATGATTCGCCAAGCTTCATCTCCTTCATCTTTGACCACGTAAAGAAGCCGTCCCTTCTTTGAGTGGCCTATAACTGCGTATCTTTCTTCCCCTTCTGCACTCGCATCTTCTGCGTAGTAATGAGGATCGAAAAGTACGTCCACTGCCTCCAAGAAGGAGACCCCGTGCTTCGTATGATTGCTGTTCGCCTTTCGGGTATCCCAGGTGAATGAACACCCTTGGACTACTCGTTTGTCGTCCTTATTCATACCTTAATCTCTTGTGTATACGTTGTCAACACATCCGCACTTTGCGGGAAAGATTCGCGCAACATCAAAACCTCTGGAGGACGTGTTGACATCCTCGAACAACTGCCCCAAAAACACAACCTCCTCTGGCTTGTTCCGCAATGGGATTGCGATCCAGCCCGTCGAGAGCCCGAACGCGGCTCGGGTATTGAATTTTGTTGCGTGTCATGGTACAGGCTTGGCACGCAAAGAATTCGTTGAATTCTGGTTTCGCTTTTGCATTTGATTTCATTGCCTGATAATTATTACACTTGCGACTGAAGGGACGGTATTGAAATGAATACAGGCTCGTTCACGTGCCCGGAACCTCCTCAGGATTCGGAAGCATCCGATCCGATCCTGTCTTGCGCTCGTTCAAACAACGTTGAAAAGCACGGAATCGAGAATGTCGGATTCCTGGACCTGACCGAGGTCCTGGAGATTATCAGGCCGATCCGTGTACAAGGCCCTACCAGCGGCCCGATTTCGGGTATCTCTATAGACACCCGGAAACCCATGGGCGAAGACTTCGTATTCTGGGCGATTAAAGGGGAGCACTTCAACGGAAACGACTTCGTGGAAGATGCGATAGCCGCCGGGGCCCGCGCTGCGGTGGTGAGCCGGGACGACATTTTTCGTGAAGGCATGAGATCGGGCGTCACGCTGGTTCAGGTGCCTGACACCCTGACTGCTTTGCAGGACTTGGCTGCGGCATATCGCAACCGGTTCAGGTTTC
>JACRDE010000031.1 GCA_016212935.1 Desulfomonile tiedjei
GCTCGACGACACGGGGGATACTCTGGTCTGGCGCTTTCCGGATCAGGATAACGAGATCAAGATGGGAGCCAAGTTAACGGTCAGAGAAGGACAAGCCGCTGTGTTCGTGAACGAGGGCAAAATCGCTGATATCTTCAGCCCAGGCCTGTATTCTCTCAGCACGCAAAACATGCCCGTGATGACTACCCTTCGGTCTTGGAGACACGGCTTCGAATCCCCATTCAAAGCAGAGGTCTACTTTGTCAGCACACGGAATTTCCTGGATCTCAAATGGGGAACACAGAACCCGGTAATGATGAGGGACACGGATTTTGGGGTGGTGCGTCTACGAGCTTTCGGCACGTACGGGATTCGGGTTACGGATCCTGGCGCCCTCATGAAGGAAATCGTCGGTACGGACGCCTGCTTCACCACTGAAGAAATCGAAGGACAGCTGAGAAGCATGCTGGTGTCAACATTTGCGGAAATGCTTGGAACATCCAATGTGGCAGCATTGGACCTTGCCGCCAACTACAAGAGCATGGGTGAAAAAGCACGGGAGGCCATGGACCCAGAATTCCAGAAGTACGGCCTTTCACTGAGTCGATTCGTGATCGAGAACATTTCAGTGCCACCGGAAGTGGAAAAAATGCTGGATACCCGGGCACAAATGGGCATCGTCGGAGACATGGGCCGCTTCACCCAGTTCCAGACGGCCCAGGCCATACCCGAAGCTGCGCGCTCCGGCGGCGCCGGCGAATTCCTGGGCATGGGAGCGGGTATCGCAATGGGACAGCAGATGGCCAGCCAGATGGCAGGTTCGTTCTCCCAATCGCAGGCGAAGCAGCCAGCACCGTCCGATGCTGTTCCCGGAACTCAGAAGTTATGCGCCCAGTGCGGAAAACCTGTCTCAACAGGTGCCAAATTCTGCCCGGAATGCGGAGCCCCACAGCAGTTGAAATGCTCCCAATGCGGCCAACCTGCGACCCCATCGGATCGCTTTTGCCAGGAATGCGGGAATAAGCTGAGCTGAGGTCGGTTCGCATTCAACCGATTAAGATCCGGGGATGACCTTCTTGATTCTGATCCTATTTTCCTGTGGATTGATGAAGATGGCGAGCCCTGTACACAACTGGCCTTATGACCCGAAACACATTTATCTCACAAGTAGTGGTGGGGAACAGAACTGGACGCACAGCCCCGATGTCCACTTCTTTGGAGTCTTCCTTGTTTCTTAGAAAGATCCTTGTCAGCTGATCGTCAGCTACGAGGCAGAAAAATTCATGGCTCTCGTTTTCGATCCATTCCAACGCATTCTTGTCATGAGTCGTCAGCCTTGAACCAAGAACAGCTTCCGCATAACGTCCCGCTTTCTGCGGCTCCACCCCAACATGGGTGATGGACTGCGCAAGCTTGAACAGTACTATTTCAGAAATCTGATAGCGATTACCTTTCGGACCGGATTGAGCCTTCTTCAACAATCCCTGCTCAACTGCGATATCCAGTTCCGCTGGATCCCGGATGTCCAGGAGGTAAGCTGCGTCTTTGGCGCTCACCAGTTTGGAAAACATAGATCCCTCCCAACAGCGCAGAAGCGGTTGAGTCGTTAAGTACTAATACCACTGTAACTTCAGGCGAGCAGTGCTCGAGAAGTTCAGAGACGGCCTTTTGTGGTAGGGCTGCCCTACGAACGGTACACCCTGACTTCAAATCTGAGACCAGCCCGAAACAGCGGTCAGCGCTCTTACTCTCTGGAGACCGCACATCGGCTTAGTACCAATGCGCTTTCTCAAATAACACCAATTTGTGTCAAGACGACCGCTTTCCAGCGCATGGCGGTCACAGACACACTGCCTCAAAATTGCCTCGCGGCCCCGTGTCGTAACATGAGCAGTCTGTCCCCTACTTCCCGGGCTCTGCCCCGGAAAACTATTTGTATCAACACAATGAAGGAGGCCGCATTTCCCAGCACGCACTCCGAAGCAGCGCCTCGGAACGAAGCGCACTGCGATAACGTAGCACGATTGGCAGCCTACTCGAATTTTGAGACAGCCTCTGGAGGTCCGTCGCCAGGAACTGCAGTGGGGCCTGCGTCCTTGCCACCTTTTCTCGTTGTTGCCTGTTTGAACGCGAACCAGGATGAGGCGTCATTGATTACATCGATACCATGCCGCTCGGAGATGGTCAAGCCATAATCCTGCACACTGCATTAACATCTTTACCATGTTATTACAGTGAGATATGCTTATGCACATATTCATGATTTGAGCTACATGGGATTACACTAAATGGTTATTGACACTTAATTTTCAATTTGATATAATGCATAAAAATACCGTTAGTTATCAGCTTATACTGATAAGATTTCTAAGTACTAATGGAAGGAGTCTATTATGTTCAGGTTGTCTCTGATACTCCTTGGCGTCATGGTAGTTGTCCTTACAGCTGTGCCCTTCGGACATTCCTACGTGGCGACTCGCGGGAACCTCGAATCGTTCAGTGCTGGTGGAGCCTGTACGCCTGCAGGATGCCCGCCGATATCTATGGCTTCCTACCCTGGCCCCATGCCGACGAAGATAAGCAAGTGCAAGGTTCCTCAGGCATGTGCGCCGATGCCCTGTCCGCCTCCGGCCTGTGGACCGATGCCGTGTGGACCGATGCCCTGCCCGCCTGCTTGTACAGTGTGGTACTAAGCCCGAATATCTCAAATCTGAATCATGATTCACGCGGTTGTCCCGTATGGACAGCCGCGCTCGCATGTTAGACTTCAGTAACGTCGCATGGACGATCCAGAGATTGCCTTGATACTCAAAGCATGAGAAGCGCGCCGAGGAAGCAACGTTCCTCTCTTGCGAACACTACGATTGCAGAAATTGATATCCTTTTGGGGAGGCGCGAGAGCCTGCAATTCCTGAACCCCCACCTCAAGGATTTCCACCATGTACCTGAGAATACCCTGTCGGCATACACATCTTCATCTGGATCCCGCCCTCCGTCGGAATGGCTAGATCAGGCCTTTTGCCTCAAAGTTCCTCTCCGTGAATTTTCCTGTTCCGTTGTGACCGACGGGTCATGTGAGTTCCTTGGAATGACGATGACTGAGCGTGGGCAGAATTGAGACAGAGCTGTTTTTCGTCGCAGGCTCCTGCGTGTTGGCCGGACAGTATTTACGGTCCCAGCAAATTAAGAAAAAGGACCCCTTCCCGCAGCATTATAAAAGCTAGAATCAGTAGCAATCCTCCAAGAATACGCATCACGTACGCGTACATCCTGCCGGCAAGCAATTGTCTGGAATTAGCAGCGATAACTGCCAAGGACATTTTACCGCCAATCAGGCAGATGTAAAAACCTCCCAAGAAACCGGCTGCCACAAGAGGACTGTGCGACCATGCCTCGACCACATTTGGTGCTCCAATGGTTAGCCAAAACAAATAAGGGCCCGGGTTGAGGAAATTTACGAGTGTCCCTTTACCCAAGGATTGGGGATCGGTAAGCTTGATGTTCACATCAAGCTTGGTCGTCTTGAAGCTCAAATAAGCCAGATAGACGAGAAATATGCCGCCAAGAATTGAAATAAACCCCAAAATCGTTTGAAAATTGCCAAGCCGTGTCAGAGCGAAAACAGAAACCAAGATAATGGGCAAGTCGGTGATGCAAGGGGCCAAGGCTACTTTGACTCCCTCTCTTGCTCCGTACTGCAAGGATTGAGAAATCACAAGAGTAGTAAGTGGCCCCGGGGAGAACCCGGAAGACAGTCCCAAAACGATTCCTGCAGTCAGAAAAATGTCCATTTCCGTTTTTTGATGCTCCTAGTGCCATTTCGCATTTAAATATGTAAAATCGGGGAGGAACTTCTTGTAAGAAGTTCCTCCCCGAACCCCACCTCAAGAACTTTTAGCACTCGCCGGAACCTCCATTTCCTGAAAGGAAATTAGGGGTTCCGGCAAATGATAGAAGTTTCTGGAAGGGGGTTTGGGGGGAAACTCTTTACTAAAGAGGGTCCACCCAATCTTACTTCATTGAATGCGCATTGGCATAAGTTCGCGCAGCAGTGTGGAGGGGGCAGGCCGATTACTGTGCCGCTTTCTTGCGTCTCACCGTAACGCTTTCGCCTCCGACGCCCCAATTGTCCGTGTCGATTTCATCGATCACGACAAACGTCGCCTGATGGGGTTTACCGAGCACGTCGAACAGAAGTTGCGTCACCCCTCTTATGAGTTCGGCCTTTTGCTCTGTAGTCGCCCCCTCTCTGGTGATCTTTATGTTAACGTACGGCATCCGCCCTCCTTTGTGGCTGGCCCCTTCCCCAAAATGAGAGGAAGCCAGAACCGGGATATCAATGCAATGAACCTATTCTTACCGAGCAATCTACAACATTTGCCAGCCGTTGGCAAAACCGCCGAACTTCCGTCGGGATGACGGATTCAGTATTTTCTGCTTGAGGGCTTGCTAAGGGATTTCCATGTTCCGTTGTGACCGACGGGTCATGTGAGTTCGCCGGGGGTGACGGTGCGGGTTGCCGGGTTCTTACGAAAGCTCGAGGGAATCTGCCGGAAGGATCGAACGACAATGCCCGCTTGCACAGCACGTGGCTTTCCAAGGCGAACCAAAGTACTAATCGTTTGAACGAGCATGTGTATGACGGTCTTCGCTGCCGGAACGAAACAAGCAATCAATCAGGTCCCGTACCGCGCGCCATTCTCTCGTCAAGCACAGAGCGGACAACTTCCAGAACCTGGCGCATATCATACGGCTTGTTCACGAACCGCTTCGCCCCTGTGGCAAGTATTTCCTTGGTCGCTCCTCTTGCAGAGTAGCCGCTTGCAACAACCACCGTTGCGGTCGGATCAATGTTTAAGAGGGCTTCGAGGCATTGCTTCCCACCCATTTCCGGCATTATGAGATCCAGGATGACGAGAGAGATCTCATCACCTCGTGCTTGGTAAACCTCAACCGTCTCCCGTCCATTACAGGCAGTGATCACCTTGTAGCCGGCCTGCATCAAAATTCGCGCCCCATAGTCACGAATCAACTCATCGTCGTCCACAAGGAGGATCGTTTCAGATCCGCCTCGTGACGGTTGCCTCATCTTGGCTTCCCGCCGATCCTCATCTGATACCAGCGCAGGAAAGTAGAGCCTAAAGACAGTTCCCTGAGAGGGTTCGCTGTAACAAGTTATATATCCTCCGTGTTGCTTGACTATGCCATACACCATCGCAAGCCCAAGCCCGGTTCCTTCACCCACCCCTTTGGTTGTGAAGAAAGGCTCGTAAATGTGCTGAAGGGTATCTTTGTCTATGCCTTCTCCAGTATCCGATACCGACAGGAGGACGTAATGCCCCTGACTGGCTCCCAAGTGGGTTTTACAGAACTCGTCATCCAATGCCAGATTTTCGGTCTCGATTATTAGTCGGCCTCCCTCCGGCATAGCGTCACGCGCGTTCACAGCCAGGTTCATAAGAACCTGTTCCACCTGCGTAGGGTCTCCATTGATTGCGGCTAGATCACGGTCCAAGACCAGCTCTATCTCGATCATCTTCGGGATGGTCCGCTCGAGAACGGTACGGATCTGTTCAATTTTCCAATTAAGATTGATGGGGCGCGGTTGGAGTTCCGTCTTTCTGCTGAATGTGAGCAGTCGCTGAACGAGATCGGCGCCGTTCCTGGCAGCCTGATTAATCTTCCTTATGTCTTCAAGAGCGATCCCACTAAAATCATTCTCGTCAAGCATAAGCTCTGAAAAGCCGAGCACCACCTGAAGGATATTATTGAAGTCATGTGCGATGCCGCCAGCGAGAGTACCGATTGCCTCCATCTTTTGTGCCTGGAAAAGCTGTTTTGAGAGTTCAACATGCTCCGTCATGTCCCTTTTAACCGCGACAAAATTCACGATCTTTCCATTGAGATCCCTGACAGGTGAGATCGTAGTATCCTCATAGAAGATACTACCGTCCTTGCGCTTGTTAATAAGACGGTTCGTCCAAACCTTTCCGCTTGTTATTGTTCCCCACAGGTCCTTATAAAACTCCGGGGAATGTTGACCGCTCTTGAGCATCCTTGGATTCGCTCCCATGACTTCATCACGGCTATACCCTGAAATACGCTCAAAGGCCGGATTCACATATTGGATGTTCCCGTCAGGGTCTGTGACAACGACTGATTCAGCCGCCTGTTCAACTGCCGTAGCCAAACGCCTTTGCGCTTCCTCGGAGCGCTTTCGTCTCGAGATGTCCCTTATCCAAACTTGTACACCCGGTTCTCCCTGGACTTTCAGCCCCGTTGCGCTAATTTCTCCGTCCAGGTATGTCCCATCCTTTCGTTGCAACTTCACCTCATACTGGTGGATGACTTCTTTGCCTGCCATTCGGTCTGCAGCTCTCTCACGAGTTATTCGCTGGTAATCCGGATGATAGACCATCCAGTGGTCCAGACCTTCCAGTTCTCCTGCCGAATAACCAAGCATCGCTCTGAGGCGGGCGTTCACAAATATGATCTTGGGGCCTTTTTGAACGAGCAGGCCGTCAAAACTGTCCTCTACAATGGTGCGGTACCACTGTTCACTTTCCTTAAGGGCGCTTTCCATGCGCATCCGTTCGGTGATGTCAGTCAGGAACACGAGCACAGCAGGCCGCTGTTCCCAGTAGATAGCGGCAGCGTCCATCTCGGCCCATTTCACCGTCCCGTCTTTGGCCAAGATCCTTAGAGAATAGCGGCTTGGAAAGCTTTCTCCTTTCATCCTGCGAAAGTGTCTTCGGAGCACCATCTCTCTGTCATGCGGGTGGATGAATTCCGAAAACGGCGTGTTGAGCAATTCTTCCTCACTATAGCCAAAGTTTTCTATAGTCTTCGGATTGACGAACCGAAGCATGCCATCCTGTGCGACGAGAATTGCCTCCTGAGCTTTGCTCACAACCAAGCGGTACTTCTCTTCACTCGCCCGAAGGGCCTCCTCCGCTCGCTTGCGCTCGGTGATATCGATGTGCTGGACTACTGCATTTGTAATTCTGCCGGTTTGGTCCAGCACAGGGAAAATGGTGACATCAAGAATGCGCGATACGCTCTCTCGTAGTTCCGGACGAGCAAGTTGTGAGCTATCGTAATCGATCTCGAAGCGAGCCGAGGTTCCACGCTCAAACACAGATCGTACCAGCGGCATAAGGCCCTTTTCCTCAACAATGCTGTCCTCCAAAATATTGTACTTGCCAACTACCTCGTCATCGCAGATCTTCAGCGTCTTTCTGCAAGCGTCATTGAGTCTGATCATTGTTCCGTTGCTGTCCGAAATCCACGTAGAAAAGGGGCTCTGTTCAATAATGTTGTTGAGCAAAGCTTCCGATCGTTGCAGAGCCTTTTCTGAACGCCTGAACTGAGTGATATCATTCAATGTAACGATGTGGCCCGCGGGCTGACCTTCGTCGTTCTTGAACAAGGCAGAGCTGATGTAAACATCCAGAAGCCTGTTGTCCTTCGTCAAACGTTGCGTTTCGAACGGTGGAACCAGCTGACCGCTGAAGCACCTTTCCAGCGTTTCTTTGGCTTGAGCCATATATTGTTCAGGTACGTAGTCGATGCGACGACCCTGCAATTCTTCGAGTGACCATCCAAAGGTAGCGGTGAAGGCGGAATTAAGAAATGAAACGCGTCCGTCGGTATCATAGACAACCATAGGTTCCGGAGAAGTCTCCAGGAGCGAACGCAGCATGTATTCGCTTTGCCTAAGCGCCCGGTTTTCCTGTTCAAGTTCGGTGAGATTCCGGAGCAAATCGGTCGAATCGGTTGCATCTGGCTCGGTGGATTTGCATCGCGTTTGCATGTTGTTCCCCCCTCTTGATCACACTTGAGGCGCTAATTAAGTTGCGATTTGACCAATTCTGAGATCCCGGGACATTTCACCGTCTGTCATAAAGGAAAAAGAGGACGTATTCCCGAGTGCGTGACACCATCTACCCTTTAGACAAACGCTGCTTGCGGGATCCTGAAGCCTCTGTCAGCTCGGATGACATCAATGCTTGTCCAGGAGTTTCCGGACCTTCAGAAGCAATTCGTTCATCCTGAAAGGTTTGCCTACAAACCCCAATGCACCTATATCAAGGGATTCTTTGACTGAAACATCACCGGAAAACCCGCTGGATATGAGAACCCGTACTTGGGGGTCAATCTTGAGGAGTTCCTCAAGACACTGTTTGCCTCCCATCCCCGGCATTATCAAATCCAGAATCACGAGAGATATCCGGTCTCGATTCTCGGTATACAAGGCCAGTGCTTTCGCTCCATTTGGTGCTACGAGCATGGTGTAGCCACTCTTTCGCAGAATCCGCTCTCCCAGCTCACGGACCATGTCTTCGTCGTCCACCAGCAAAATGGTTTCAGTTCCGAAGGTAGGCATTTCCTTTGATGCTTCAACTCGAACGTCGGCTTCCGCAGGAATTGCAGGGAAGTAAACAGTGAATGTCGTGCCCCTTCCCTCTTCACTGTAACAGGCTATGTGTCCACCGTGCTGGCTGACGATTCCATAAACCATTGCGAGTCCTAGACCTGTTCCACGGCCGAGTTCCTTGGTTGTGTAGAACGGCTCGAATATATGCCCGACGGTTTCTTTATCCATTCCATGGCCCGTATCGGACACTGTAAGCAACACGTAATCGCCGGGAACCGCCCCAGCATGAAAACTACAGTATTCTTCGTCAAGGGTGGTGTTTCTTGTGCCAATGGTGAGGCTCCCACCGTCGGGCATCGCATCACGCGCGTTGACAGCCAGATTCATTAGAATCTGTTCCATTTGGGTCGGATCTGCCTGGATTTCTGCAACACCAGAATCCAAGTCGAGGTGAACCTCGATCATCTTGGGAATTGTCCGTCGCAGGAGTTTATCAACCTGTGTAATCATTCTGTTCAGATTCAATACAATGAGCTTCGGCTCCACCTTTCTACTGAATGTAAGCAGTCTCTGAACCAGGTCAGCTCCGTTCCTGGCGGCGCTGAATATTTTCTTGAGATCCGCGTATTCAGGGTTATCCTCCTTTTTCTCGTGCAACAACAATTCGGAATAGCCCAGAGTAACCTGAAGCAGATTGTTGAAGTCATGAGCGATGCCACCCGCCAGCGTTCCGATTGCTTCCATCTTCTGCGCCTGGAGAAGCTGCTTCTGCAGCGATACTTCTTTGGTAACGTCTCTCTTGACTGCCACATAATTCACTATCTCGCCGCCATCTTCTCTTATGGGAGAGATAGTTGCCTCTTCTTCAAAAAGGGCACCGTCCTTTTTCCTGGTTATGAGGTGACCACTCCAGACCTGTCCGCTAGCAATGGTCTCCCACATATGCTTGTAGAACTTCTCATCATGTTGGCCACTTTTGAGAATACGCGGGTTCTTCCCTAGGGCTTCATCGCGCGAATATCCCGTGGTCCGCTCAAAGGCTGGGTTCACATACACTATTGTCCCATCGGTATCAGTTATAACCACTGCTTCAGCTGCTTGATCTATTGCGGTGGCAAGTCGCGTCCTATCTTCCTCAGCTCGCTTAAGGTCATCAATATCTCTCGTGATGGACAGTATGTGAGGGACACCATTGATCGTAGTCACGCTGGCCGACATAAGGCCGGTTCTGACCCGGCCGTCCTTCAAACGAAACTTGGCCTGCAGATTGTTCACGCGCCCATGCTTCACAAGTTCTGCAACCAGTCGTTCCCTGTCTTTCAAATCGGCCCAGATGTCTATGTCAAAGGAAGACCTCCCGACTACTTCATCTCTCGTGAACCCGGTAAGAGCGGTAAATCCATCGTTAATGTCCATGTAAACACCGTCGGACAACCTGTTTATGTTTATCGAATCCGGACTAGTGCTGAAAGCACTGCGAAAACGTTCTTCGCTTTCACGCACGGCCTGTTCGGCCGCCTTCCTGGCAGATATGTCCTCAACAACGAAAATCATATAATTCTGATTGCCGGAGGCATATTTGTTCAGAGAACTGGTTACGTGAACCCAAACAACGACGCCATCCTTCCTGATGCACCGTTCCTCTCCAGAGTACGTTCGGATTTCATCTGTCAGAACCCGCCTCACGGAGACGAGATGGGGTTCAATGTCCTCTGAATGAATGACGTCCTGAAATGAGAGCTGAAAGAGTTCCTCACTCGAATAACCGAGGATTTCGCTCATCTTTGTGTTAACGCGCAGGAAGTGGCCACCCGGAGCGACGTGGCAGATCCCCACTGCAGCCTGCTCAAAGGTCGATCGGAACCTCTCTTCGCTCTCCTTGAGAGCCTCTTCAGCCCGTCTGCGCTCCGTGACGTCGACAAAAGTCACCAGAACGCTGTTTTCAATGACGATACCTGACATTTCTACAAGACGCATTTCGCCTTGCTTGCAAGCCACCTTGTATTCCACGGGTGCGATATCAGTCTTTTCCGCTATCGCTCTTTTCAGAGCGGCTTCCCATGTATCAACAACCCATTGTCGGTAGTTCTCATCTGGATATGCCTTCTGCCGCCATTCTTTCAGTGTCGGGACATCCTCGTGAGTATAGCCGAACACCTGAACGAATTGATCGTTGAAGTACGCCAGGGCACCCTGTCTAGTCACCAAACACATTGGTAAAGGTGCCAGTTTGATGAGCCGTCTAAATCTCGCCTCACTTTCCAAGAGTGCATCTTCAGCATTTTTGCGGTCTGTGATGTCCCTGTTGCTTGCCCGCCTCCCTAATTCAAGCCCGCTTTGTCCATAAACAGGCTGGCAGGCATGGTTGACCCAGCGAATCCGGCCGTCCCTGTCGATGATCCGGAAATCCAGTAAATACGAGTTCTCATAGTCAACTGTCCTTGCCAAGTGAAAATGGTTCATCACCTCGTCAAGGTCATCCGGATGGACAATACTTTCGATCAACCTGGGGTCATTAAGGAACTCTAGAACCGAATAGCCCGTTATCCGCTCACAGGAAGGTGAAACGTACAAGAGCTTGCCTTCCCGGTCCACCCAATACTCCCAGTCATATGTAAAGTCGGCAACTGTTCGATAGCGTTCCTCGCTCCCTCTCAGAGCCTCCTCTGCCGCTCGCTCTTGCGTCTGGTCACGGAAGACCAGCACGACGCCGGAAATGACACCGTTCTCGTCTCGGATAGGGGCTCCACTGTCGGCTATGGGCGTCTCAACGCCGTCTTGAGCCACAAGCAGGGTATGGTTTGCCAGCCCCACAGTCACTCCCTCACGCAGGACTCGCTGTACCGGGTTTTCTACCTTGTCACCTGTGTCCTCGTTTACGATGTGGAAGACCTCGTCGAGCGGTTGTCCTTTGGCCTCACCCTCTAGCCAGCCGGTGAGCGCCTCAGCCACCGGGTTCATCTGTTTTACGAGACCCCCGGTGTCCGTGGTGATCACAGCATCCCCGATACTGTAGAGGGTCGCGCGGAATTCTTCTTGCGCCACCCTCCGCTCACGTTCCGACCGGTAAAGATCTCGATAGATACGGACTTGTCGATATCTGTAGCTATAGGCGGTCACACCCGCAGCGATCAGAATGGCGAGTGTAGCAAAAAGGACAATGACTACTCCGCGGTAACGAGCCTCGGCCAGGATCTCTTCGGCATCCACCTTGGCCACCATGAACCAGGGAGACTCCGGA
>JACRDE010000377.1 GCA_016212935.1 Desulfomonile tiedjei
CGGTGTAGTGAGCTTGTCTCGGCGCGCCCGGCAGGACTCGAACCTGCGACCTACGGATTCGATGCCCCCAAACCTGGCGTATAAAACGTAACAAATCGTCAAGTTAAGCCAGAGGACCGTTCCTCTCTGTCACGAAAAATCAGCGTTTTGCTTTACCAGCGAACACAAAATGGACACACAAAAAGCGATCCTTTTCCCTGTTATTCGCCCCTACCACCTGCCCTGATCCCCTGCCCTCACTTTATCAGGTCGTCTATTCATGTGCTATGGTGGGGTATGTGATTTTGGAATTCCTGTACGAGCTTCAATTCAGATGCGAGAAGCAGAGGGCAGTCTTGATCCAGAAAGTTCGTTATGTTAACGCCTATGGCCTTTGAGTTGCCAGGCTGCCTCCACTCACAGGGAGAAAGGACCTATTGCAGTGATCTATGACCGATTACAGCCGGCAGTGATTCTCGTGAAGGCAACCGCAGCCATCAACATCGCGGCAAACCTTCTTGGTGCAGCACTGAGTTTTGTTTTCTTCTGTGTACTTGAGCCGCGGTTGAACTCGAGCCTCTGCCTTGACCTCGGCTTTGCTGACAGAGCAGCTGTTTTCATCGCAGTGTTTGCGTTCGCCATGTCTATCGTCGGTCCAATCAACCTCCGGTTGATCATGCCGCTGTACAGACAGGTGAAAAGGTCGGTAGGTACAATCCCTGCAGACGGATATAATTCAAGTGACCTCGAAGAGCTTCGCCGAGTGGCTGGGAAGCTCCTGCGACTGCCGGTCAAACTAGCAGGGACCACCCTGGCGGGATGGTGCATTGCGGCAATTACGGTTTCCGTCGTTCCCCATGTCGCTCCAGAGTTGTTCCCGTGGCCGCACCACTCTTCACATAAGATTTCGGCATGGCTGCTGCTCGTGGGTGCTCCGACAACCACGATCTGGGTGTATTTCGCTGAAGACAGATGGCTGAAACTTAAAATCACAGAACTGCTTCCCATAGAGGCATTGCTGAGCGTTCCTTCGTCATATCGATTCGGTACTCTATTCAAATTGTTGGGAGTATTCCTACTGATAGGCATCCTACCCGGGGTGGTCATCAGCCACGTAACGCTTCACAACATTCATGAAATCCAAGCCGGACGCCAGTCGGTAGACTCCTTTCTTAACGCCGTGCCAGCAATGATCGGGTTTCTGCTCGCAACGTTTACAGTGGTGGCAATAGGCCTGTCGATAGTCGTCGCAAAGGGTCTCTCATTTCCGTTGAGGCATCTTGAGTCAGCCATGGGGGCGGTTGGTTCAGGAGATCTAGATGTTCTCGTCCCGGTGGTTTCCAATGACGAAATCGGTGAGGTCGGCCAGGGTTTTAACAGAATGGTGCAAGATCAAAAGGCGCTTGAGTCGATCAAAGATACTTTTGGTCGTTATCTGAGCCGGGAAGTTGTCGCAGAGATTCTGAAATCTCCAGGCGGAACGGAACTCACCGGCGAGATGCGGGAAATCACCATTCTGGTGGCCGATTTGCGCGGGTTTACCGGGATCGCGGAGACCCTGGAACCCGCAAAGGTCCTTCAGCTTATCAACAGATTCCTCCAGAAGATGACCGACATAATCATGAAGCATCGGGGGACCATAGACGAGTTCACAGGTGATGGTATCCTGGTGTTTTTTGGAGCTCCGAGAGTTCTACCGGACCATTCGTTGCGAGCAGTTGTCTGCGCTCTCGAAATGCAGAGCGCCATGCGGGAACTCAACATCGAGAACCTGAGGCTCGGCTTTCCTGAGCTCCAAATGGGAATCGGGATCAATAGCGGAGAGCTGATCGTCGGCAACATAGGATCGGAAAAGCGAAAAAAATATGGCGCGGTGGGCAGCGCCATCAATATTGCCTTTCGGATCGAAGCGGAGACGCGTGGCGCAGAGATACTGGTTTCTCCATCGGTGCAGGACGAGCTGGAGTCTCTCCTAGTGTCGGATAACAGTCGCGAAGTAAGCCTAAAAGGGCTTGAAAGGTCAATTACTTTGTTTCAGGTCAGCGGGATGATTGATCCGCTGGATGACTCCAAGAAAGCCACCGTTAACGGCGAAAGAACCAACATTGCCATCTAGACAGGAAAGGCCCAGCGCATCGCTGCTGCAAGTCCCAGTGCGAGCGCTGCCGCCACCAGGGCATGAGGCAGAACTCCCCACCTTCTGCGGTATTTCCCCCTTGGGGTTGAGTGACCGAGCCTGTACATTATGATCAGGGTCCAAGCCAATCCGCACGCCATAAGGACTTCCTGGACGACCCGGATGGAGGCTTTCGGCATAACCGAGGCAGGCCCTCCCAACCCTTCTATGCCGAAGTACTGTCCCAATAAGGCCAGCATCTGAGGCCCAAGGGTAAATACATAATATGTGTGGAGGGCAAGAAAACCCATACAGGTGAGCGGGAGAAGTGACAAAGCGAAACGGGAATAATTCTCGAACAGTCGCTCTCTGAACGCCCGGTGCGACAGAATCGCGGCAGCAATGGCTATCAGATTCACGATAAGGATCAATCCTGCGTAAAGCACAGTGAACTTGAGAGCGCCGGGCCCTGGAAGCCAGGTGACTAGCCGGTCGTACCACGAAACTCTAGTCAGAATATCGCTCAGCAGAGCGCCGTTCAGCGACAGAACCAGAAAGCCGGTACCGGTGCGAACGTGCCTCACTTCACCGAGTTCGTTCGCCGGAATCCGGAGATTCAGTCTGACTGCATCGTATGGGCAGTTTTTCACGCAATTCCCGCAGATTTTGCAGAATTGGTTGCTGTGGAGCGTAGCAACCACCTGACCGAATGCACACGCTTCTGCCTTGCTTGTTCCGTAGTAACACTCATGGGAACTGCATCTTGACAGGCAAACGTTCCTGTCGGCCCGCAGTTCCAGAACTGAAGTTCTTGCAAAGAGTCCCGTCATTCCCCCAAGGGGGCAAAGGTAGCGACACCAGGTTTGTCTCGCGAAAAGTGTGTTCAATACGAATGCTATGAGGAACATAGTCAACAGGAGCAAGCCCAGATTGAAGGGGGAGCTTCTGATGTCAGAGACACACTCAATCCAAATCACGAACAGGATGCCCACAGCGATGAGAAAATCGCTCCGCATCCTGAGGGCTTCAGGAAAAGGCAATTCCAGGGCTACTATCCTCTTAGCCAGCTTGCTCAGGGCCCCTATGGCGCAAATGCTGCATGATATGCGTGCGCCCAAGAAAGCACCCACTATTACTCCAGGCCACGCAAGCGACCACATGATGACTGCCGCAAGGTTTCTAGACGGGTCCGGCGGGCCAAAGAATAGAAGCAACACTATTCCCAGGAAAATCGGCATGAAAGCGCTCTGCAAAACCGCCGGGAACAATGGACTGAACATGGCCTGTCTGACTGGACGCAGCCGCAGCAGATCGAAACGCAAGTCTCCATCCGTGCCCCGAGCGTCGAATGTCAGGTCCTGCCTCCGTACGGTGTCGCCCGGAGAGACAAGGACGGCACGCCTCATGGCGTTCGCGAGTTCAAGATCGTTGCCCGGCCAAGAATAGTCTTTCAATGCCTTGGTGGTCAGCTCGTCCAATTCAGGAGGCTGCCTCTTCATCTCCTGGGCGTAGTGGCCCAAGTAATGGGTAGCAAGGGAGGGTATCAGGTCACGACGTTGCCTGAGCGGCGGAACCATCAATATCGTCTCTCGAAGCTCGCATAGCAGCGGGTGACGATCCGGATGAAGAAGAGAAGGGTCCAGCTCTGTGGTGCATATCAGGCGGAAATCTATCTCCAAGTGACGGCGGCTGCCGGGAGGGCAATATGAGCCGGTTCTCCACGCGTCGAGAAGTTTCTGCTGAGTCACTGCAGTGAGGAGATGCGCTCCGCGTATGAACAGAGTTCCCCGTTGGGCCAAATCCAGGTATCCTGGCAAAATTCTACTTGAACCGTCCGCTGTGCGACTCTCGTAGCCGAATAGGGTACGGATCTGCTCTTCAGTATGGGTCAATTCCTGGTCGGCAACTTCCGAGGAGGTCTGACAAAAGAAAGATTCCGTCCCCATCTTGCCGGCGTTCAACGGAACCAGCACATCGTCGTGCCTGTCTGCGGCTTCGAACACGGCATACGCAAGAATGTCCTTTCCGACACCGTTCTCGCCAATTATGAGCACGGATTCATTTGAGAAAGCCAGAGATTGGAAACGTGATTGAAGATCCGAGTCCAAACCGGGATGGGATGGATAGGCGCAAACCGCTGCCGCACCGCTATCCTTCGCGTGAGCCGGTGAACTGAACTCGCTGCGGTCAACTCGAACGGTCTTCTTGCCCAATGACTTCAGCAGGGCTACCGTAAACTCGGAATTCTCCCTAAGGACCCGTTGAAAACCGTCCATTGATATTTCTAACACTCGGGACTGCGAGGTAGCCACGAGGCTGGCATCCACCGGCCAGCGTCTACCTGTAAGGAAAGCCAGATCTCCGAACACATCGCCAGGCTCCAGGCTCTCCACGATCACTTCTTGCGCAGCCCTGTAACCTTCGACTACTTTCGCTCGACCCGACAGGAGGCATAGAATCCGGTCGTAAGCATCACCTATAGCGCTGATGGGGTGGCCTGCCTCCACTGTCCTCACGGAGATTTTTTCGACCATTAGGGGTCTGAAGAGTTCCGGGATGTCTCCTGCTTCAACAAGCATAGAATCCGGCACGCTTTTTAGAGTCGGCATTTAGCTAAATCCTTGACGAGAGGGAACGGACCATTCGGGCGGAAGCTTCCTGGAAATCTAACCCCAAACCGTACCGGCCGTACAATTATGTCTTCGGCCAGATGCTCAGCATCTCAAGTGTATGCTCCGGTGCTGGGCGCGTGCGCCTTTCGTATGTTACGTTGAAATGGTTTCCACTCCATATCGATGATACCGTGTAGCGCACGGCCGGTCAATCGGTTCGTCCCTTCGATTTGATCCTGGGAGTGGACCGAATTGCTCATGAGATCCTCTCACCCCTGAAAAGAGGCCGTGCGTTTTGGCCTTTTTCGTTTGCTTTTTCTGCTCCTTTCGGTCATTTTTCCTTTCTGACTTCGACTTATTGGAGGCACACTTTGTCTGACCCGCCTGAAAGCCAGTTTGAAAAGGCATTTCCTTTTCTGATTTCAGGTGCGTTCTTGGTCCTCGGGTGTGTCGGGATTCTAAATCACGAAATGTGGAGGGACGAACTCCAGCCGTGGCTCATAGCAAAGGATGGTGCGGATCTTAGTGCGGTGCTTCAAACCATAAAGAACGAAGGGCATCCTGGGCTATGGTACGCATTGCTATACTTTTTGTCGAAACTAACCTCTAATCCGATTGGGTCTCAGCTCCTGCATCTGGCCATTGCCGCCACGTCGGTCTATGTCGTTGCAGCCTTCGCACCTTTTTCCAGGCTTCAGAAAGCGCTTTTCGCGCTTGGATACTTTCCTCTCTACGAGTATTCGATTATAAGCAGGAACTATGCAATCGGTATTCTTTTCATGTTCGTGTTGTGCGCAATGTATCCCGTACGCCGAAGCAAGTACGTGGGAATCGGCATCATTCTCGCTTTGATGGCGAACTGCAACGCTTTTTCGGCAATAATCGCCATAGCCCTTTTTGGAGTGCTTGTGCTCGATTTTATTTCGCAGACAGCAAGCGAGAGAGGGCAAGCCTCTAAGGCAGCGGTAGGATCGTTAGTTTTTTTCCTTGGGCTGATGGTAGCAATAGATCAGATGATTCCCCGCCAAGAATCGTGTTATTCGAACAACTGGTATTTTCTATTTAATTACAGCCAGCTTAGGGCAGTCCTTTCAACCATTGCCGCCAGCTATCTACCAATCCCGGACATGAAGACCGTAGCATTCTGGAATTACAATTTGCTGGCGGTCTCTCGCCCGACCGGATGGCTCATGCCATACATATCGGTGGTGCTATTCATTGGTTGCGCTGTGTCCCTGTATAGAACGCCACTTGCATTATGCTTGTACTTGTATAGTTCCTTTGGCGTTATGCTCTTCACTTATCTTGTTCATTTCGGCGCTCTGAGGCATCATGGACATTTGTTCATAATACTGGTCATGTGCTATTGGATAGCCGCCTGTCACGAAAATTCCACGAAGGTCGATCCAGGTGCATCCGTGGTCTTTTGGGGCCAAAGAACCCGAAACGTAATTCTTACTTCGCTATTGTGCCTGCATCTTATCGCAGGGTTATTTGCTTTTACCACGGATCTGCGGCACCCGTTCTCCGCGGCCAGAGAAGTCGCGGAATTTATCAAGGGCCTGGGAAAAGAAGAAGCAGTTGTGTTGGGCGACGGACCCTACATCAACAGTGTCGGAGCGTATCTTAACAAAGAGGTGTACTCGGCTGACAGACGTCGTTTCGGAACCTACGTGGTTTACGACAGAGAGTATTCTACGCCGCCTTGTCGAAAATTGTTGGAAGAGGCAAAACAGATAGGCCAGACCAGGCATACGGACGTGATTCTCGTGTTGAACCATGACATACCTTGCATGGTTCCTGATGAGAAGATCGAACTGTTGATGAAGGTAAAGGACACGATTGTTGCGGACGAACGAGCCTATGTGTACATGCTGAAGCAAGGCCCGTAAAAAGCCCCGAAGAAGTACCACCGGAAGAACGCCCCTGTCCACAAGAAAAGGCGTGGGGACGCCTTATCAGAGCTTCGACCTGCATTTTCGACAAGATAGCTGGGTCAATACCCGGAGGCCCTTTACTGCTGGCACTTTCCACTTCTCTCACGACAACGTTGGATGGGCATTGACCTGCATCTCTCGGTTGGATACTCGTACCAACAGCACAAGCATTTCTTGCTGTAAGCTTCGTCTTGATAGGGGTACCACCAGCGACGATGTCTGGGATAATGCTCTACCAAAAAGGCTGGGATATCGGATTCAGACGGAACGCGTAGCTGCCCAACAACTGTGTCGTTGCCACCCGAATTCGAGAATGGGAGCGTATATCCTGGCCCCAGCAAAAAAAGTCCCGTCATTACCAGGGTGAGTAAGAGAAGCCTTCTCATGGTTTTCCCCCTTTCCCACAGTAAGAGGTTTTCAGTGGCAGACATGGCCCGTAACCGGAAGGAATGGTCTTCTCATATTGTGCGACAGAAGACAGATCAAGTGAGTTTGCCCCAATTTCGGGGCTTGCTTCATGACTGCCCCTCCCCTCTCAGGATCGCTGTACATCTTTCTATTGCTCGCGATCACACCACTGTGTGAGTACCATCATAGTGACCAATTGGCCGAAAAGTCCACACATTTGTTGTTTTTTCAGGCCTCAACGTCGCGCTCGTCGCGAGCAGCCGGTTTCCTGATCACTTAGCGCTGGCTACATGTTCGTCTTTTGCTGCAAAGATGCCCTAGCCAGCCCGTCCAAATTTCATTCCTCGGTTTTCCGTTCTCCTGAGAGGAACCCTTGTTCAGAATATGCAGGATTTGGATACGAGTAGAACCCTCGCATGTTCTTGAAACCGAGACGGTCTTTGTCCAGGTACTGCTTCAGGAAATCGGCGTTCGCTTTGAGCTGAGGGTCACCCGTCTTTCCGGCCCAGAAATCGGTGATAGTCCAAACTGTTGAGAGCCCGACCTGGTCCATGATGCCGAAAGGTCCTATCGGCATGTGCATGACCCCCATCCACGACCTGTCTATATCCTCTACGGATGCCACGCCATTTGACGCAAGAGTCAGGGCTGAAGAGAACAGACTCGACAGCATCGCGTTGAACACGTACCCGTTGTTCTCACGGTGAAGCAGAATAACGATCTGGCCTATGCTTTTGGCGAAATCTCGGACGAGGTCCACAATCACAGGTGCGGTTCCAGGGTGCGGCATTACATCCACCACGTTCGAGGTACGAACGTCGTGGAAATGAAGAGCGGCGAACTTCTGAGGTCTGCCAGTCTTCTCCGCGAACATGGAGGGAACGAGCGTGGAGGTGTTGGTTGTGAAGACTGTCCTTTCCGGACAGAATTCGTTGAACACGGCAAAGACCCGTGCCTTTAGCTCAGGGTCTTCGGGCAGGGACTCATTTATGAAATCTGCGTCCTTCGCCGCTTCTTCAGGGTCAGGAGTGGACTCGATCCGCACCATGATGTCGACCAGTTGGTCGGGCTTGATTCGTCCCATTGAGATAAACCAGGAACCGAGTTTTTCCATTCGTTTCATGGCCTCATCGAGGATCTCTCGGGACAGATCGTAAAGCGCAACATTATACCCGTGCATGGCGCATAAGAATCCGATCTGCTGGCCCATTGTACCTGCACCCAAGATAACGACCTTTTTAATATCGGAAAGCTTCATGAAAGAATCTCCTCACATAAATTCAAGCCGACCTCATGGTCGATTAATACGAATCGCAATCAAAGAAGCAAAATCGGAGAAACCTTTCTTACAAAAAATGGTTCCCAAGATCTTACTCCTTTGAAAGCGCATTCCCATGAAAGAGGAATCACAGCTTGCTCGCCTCAATAACCCGGTGCGCGGTTCGCTCCAGGCTTTGCACTGCAAAAACAAGCATCTTGAACCGCTCGTCCTTGGTCTGGCCATGGTAGAACCGGAAATAAATCTGCTGGGCGATGACCGCCAGCCTGAAGAGCCCGAAGCAATAGTAGAAATCAAAGTTGTCTATGTTGATTCCAGTCTTTTCAGCGTATCTCATGATCATCTTTTCGCGGGTGAGTGCTCCCGGCAGATTGGTGGGCATAGTTCTCACAATATGAATGTAATCCGGATCATCCGCCTGAATCCAATAAGCAAGAGAACTTCCCAAGTCCATGAGGGGATCGCCGATGGTCGCCATTTCCCAGTCTAGGACGCCGATGATCTTCAAGGGATTGTCCGGGTCAAGCACTACGTTGTCGAACTTGTAGTCGTTGTGGATGACCGTGCTCCGCTCAAAATCAGGCGGCATCTTGTCATGGAGCCATTGCATCACGCCCTCACACGTAGGCGCATCTTCGGTCAAGGCTCCTCTATAGCGCTCGGACCAGCCCTCAACCTGCCTCCTCACATATCCCTCGGGTTTGCCGAACCCGTCGAGCCCTATGGCCGTGTAGTCGATGGCATGGAGCCTGCAGTGAATGTCAAGCAGGTTCTCGCACAGGGAGCGCATCTGGTCAGGGGTAAAAGCGAGCCCATCGGGCAGGTCCTTCCTCAGAATGATTCCTTTGATCCGTTCCATGACGTAGAACGGACAGTCCATGACTGACTCATCCTCGGTGTAGACCAGGGGTTTAGGACAATAAGGAAAGACCGGATTGAGCGCTTCCAAGATTCGGTACTCCCTGCCCATATCATGAGCAGTCTTGGCTTTCCTACCGAATGGCGGCCTCCTCAGGACAAGATCCTTTTCACCCATTTTGATTAGATACGTAAGGTTCGAGTACCCGCTCGGGAACTGCTCTATCGTAAGCTCACCGGTCAGGCCTGGAATGTTGTCTCTGAGGAATTCCTCGACTGGCTTGAGGTCGAACTCTTCACCGAGCCTTACCCGGGTGGACTTGTCAGTCAGGTCCATATCGCGCGTCCTTCCTTCATGATGATGGCGAAACAAGATACGATTCGATAAAATCCACGAGGAATGCAGCGTATTCCTCCACAGACACTTTCCTCCTGGCGTACTTCCAGCGCTTCAGGTACCAATCCTGGAGCGCTGCTTTGATTACTGCGCCCAATAGCGCTGTTTGAACCGGCTTGAAAATCCCCTTGTCCTGCCCTTCTTCTATGATGTCGATGAGCATCTTTTCAGTGAAGAGCTCGGCTTCGATGGCTTTCTTGTGCTCCTCCTTGGGGAGATTCTTGGTCTCCATGTACGAAAAGTAGAACCACGGCTGCATGACTTCGCTTAAATAGAGATGCGCGTGAATGCAACTTCTGAGTCTTGCCCGCGGGTCATCGATCCCAATGGCCTGTCCCTGAAGCACTCGCATGACTACCAGACTGCCATGTTGCTGCATGATGCGCAGCAGTTCATCCTTGCTCGTGAAATAGGCATACAAAGCCCCCATGCTCAGGCCCGCTTCTTTGCTCAGGTCACGCAGGCTCATGGCAGCGAATCCCTGCCGGTTACAAAGCTTGAGGGCGGCATTCACAATTTTCACGAGGTTCTTGACAGCGACCTCTTCCTTGTTGATTTTTATGCTCTCTCTGTTGCCCAGGAAAAGGTCCCTGCACAGGGCCTCCATTGAGAGGTTCAACTGGCGCTCAAAGGTCTTGAACTTAAGATCCTCTTCCATCTAGCGAACCGTCCGGCCTCTGTAATCTTCCAGAATTCTCTTGGCCACCGACATCTTGTGAACTTCGTCGGCACCGTCGTAGATGCGAGCCGCCCGCTCGTGGCGGTAGAAATACGCGATTATGGTGTCGTCCGTCATGCCGAGGCCTCCATGCACCTGGAGCGCCTTGTCCACGACATTCTGCATGACGTTTGCCACGAAAAACTTGATAAAAGAGATGTCGTATCTAGCCGCTTTGACCCCAAGCTTCTCTATCTTCCATGCAGCATTCAACGTCATGAGGCGGGCCGCCTGAATGTCCGCAGCGCACTCAGCAACCCAGGACTGGATAATCTGCCTGGTGGCGAGTGTCTTGCCGTCTGGTGCCATGATACGCTTGGACGCCCTCGAGCACATGAGATCAAAGGCCCGATTGCAGACCCCGATCCACCTCATGCAATGATGAATCCTGCCAGGCCCCAACCGCTCCTGAGCGATCACGAAGCCATGTCCTTCAGGCCCCAGAAGGTTTTTTTGCGGGACCCGGCAGGACTGAAACAGAATCTCACCATGGGAGGCCCAGTCGTCCCCGGAATGGCCCATCACAGGGATGTTCCGGACGAGGTTGAATCCTTTGGTCTCGGTTGGGACGATGATCATGCTGGCCTGAAGATATGGCGGGGCTTCGGGATTGGTTACGGCCATGACAATGGAAAACGCTGCACCGTCAGCCGCGGTGGAGTACCATTTATGACCGTTAATAACGTAGTCATCCCCGTCCTTCACCGCTGTGGCGTCCATCATCACAGGGTTCGATCCGGGCATCTCCACTTCGGTCATGGAAAAACAGCTCCGGATCTTGACCTCGACGAGCTGTCTCAGGTATTTGTCTTTCTGTTCGGGTGTGCCGTGACGGTGGAGAATTTCGATATTGCCTGCATCAGGCGCCTGGCACCCGAAGACGAAATGACCCAGCGGAGTTCGCCCCAGCGCTTCTGACACAAAGGCGAATTCCACCAGATCAAGCCCCATGCCACCGTATTCCCTGGGGTGGTTCGGTGCCCAGAGTTCCATCTGCTTTACAATGGAGCGTTTCTGCTCGAGAACCGGCAGTAGCTCCCCAAAGGTCTTGCGGTGGATCTCGGGTTCCAGTGGAATGAGTTCCTTGTTAACGAACTCGTCGATCATGCCGGTGATGGTCTTCAGCTTATCCGAAATCTCGAAATCCATTGGGAAATGGTCCTTTCTATTTTTTCTCACCGATAGGTGATGAGCGACGGATCGAGGGCGAGTTCCAAGTGGGCTATGGAGTTGAAACCCGCCAGAGTGATGCGATCATCGTCGTACATGTAACGCGTTACCGATGTATTCACGATTTGCCAGTTCAGCCGCATGGCATAATCGCCGGGGAGATCAAGCACATACGAGAGCGAGGCCGAAATAGCTCCACCTGAAGTGAAAACCGCAATGTTTTTGCCGCTCCCGTGCATTCTCACGATGACCTTCATCGCATTGACGACTCGTCCCTTGAAGTCCTCCCAGCTCTCAAACCCGTCAGCATCGAGCTTGCCTGTCGCCCAGCGAAGCGTGGCGGTCTCGAATACCCGTCTGAAAGAAGTGTCACTGGTATAAAATCCCGGCAGGTGGTCTTTCAGCGAGGGATCCTCCTTTATTGCCGCTTTGATAATCGCAGGGGTATCGTATTCGTTGAAACCTGCCAGTGTCTCGGGGTCACGAATGGGCCGGTCATCTGCAGCGTAACAGGCAAGCAACTCATCTGCTGTGGCTTTGTGCCTGCGGAGGGGTCCGGAGTACACGGCATCAGGCGAGATTCCTGTGCGAAGAAAGTGCGTTCCAAGAATGCGGGACTGACGGAGACCCAGCGGAGAAAGCTTGTCGTAGTCGTCCTTCCCGAAAGATGCTTGGCCGTGCCGGATTAAATATATGGAGCTCATGCACACAAGATAACGGGCAGGACGATGAATGTCGAGCACTTTTTCGAACGAGCGCTCGTTTTATTTTTTGCTTGCTTTCCATGGTTCACCCGCATAACCTGACACTACAGGAGAATGACGCATGAGAATTCTTGTTTGTGTCAAGCAATTGCTCGAGCCTGAGACGCCGCTTTGTATCGACGAATCCGGACGGTGGGTGAACATCAGCCAGACCACGCCGCGTCAGATGAACCGATTCGATGAATATGCCCTCGAACAGGCGCTTGTCATAAGGGAGCAGACCCCAGATACGACCGTTGACGCGATCTCAGCAGGCCCGGAAAGCTGCTCCACCGTAGTGCGCAGGGCTTTGGGAATGGGTGCCGACCACGGAATCCATCTCCTTACCGGGGACCAAGGGTACGTGAGCCCCATACGCACAGCCTCCTGCATCGCGCTTGCGGCGCGGTCAAGAAAGTATGACCTCATCCTTGCAGGTGTTATGTCCGAAGACATGGCTCAAGGACTTGTGGGCCCCATGGTGGCTGAGATGCTGTCCCTCCCGTGTGCCACGTCGTGCATCTTTGTCAGGGTGGAGCTCGCAAAGGCGAGTGTTTACGTCGAGAGGGAGATCGAGGGAGGCCGCAGGCAAGCGCTCGAACTGGATCTACCCGCATTGGTCAGCATTCAGAGCGGCATCAACAAGCCGCGGTACCCTTCGCTCTCGAATATTATGCGAGCCAACAGACAAAAACTGGAAGTCATCTCCACGGTGGCAGCCGAACCGTCTAGGTCGTGCGAAGACCTCCTCCACCTGTCCTACCCTCGGAAGACCCGTGCGGGAGTATTACTGGAAGGCACCAGGAAAGATAAGGCTCGTCAGCTACTCCGTGTTTTTCGCGAGCGATCGCTTTTGCACTGAGGATGAACGATGGAGACAACTGTAGCTGTCGTCGCGGAACACAGACTAGGCCTCGTTAATCCGGTGACATACGAGGCCATAGCCTGCGCGTTGGAAATTCTGAGAATTCGGCCGTCAAGGCTCGTTACGATAACCATCGGCGAAGATTCCGAAGAAGCGGGCAGGCAGATTGCAGCCAAAACAGGATCGCAGGTCTTGGCCTTAAAGGTGCCGGGACTGGAGGAATTCAACGGTGATGCGTACCGTACAATACTCGCGGGCTTGTTGGCTGAACTTGAGCCGGCATGGGTATGCATTCCGGGCACTTCGCAGGGGTTGGATTTCAGTCCGGGACTGGCAGTGCGACTCGGCCAATGCTGCATCAGCAACGTTGAACGTGTCGTGGAAAGAGACGGCGAGCCGGCATTCGCGCGAAGTCTCTTCAACGGGAAAATCGTTGCCGAACTTTCTTCCTTGATTGCCAAGACCCTATTAATGGTACAGCCTGGGGCCTTCAGTGCCGTTTTCACAGGGTCTCACAGTCCAGGTGTTGTCGAAACCAGAACTATCGAGTGGAAATCGACCCATATTAGATCACTCGGATTTAGAATCGCACAGAGCGCTGACTCGGCTCTAGCTGAAGCTTCTGTGATCGTGTCAGCCGGACGGGGCGTGGGTAGCAAGGAGAACCTCGATCTGGTGCGTCGGGTAGCTTCCCTGTTTTCAAAATCCACAATCGCCGGGTCGCGACCTCTCTGCGATCTGGGATGGCTCCCATACCAACTTCAGGTCGGACAGACCGGAGCGACCGTTACTCCGGATCTGTATCTCGCGTGCGGCATTTCAGGGGCCCAACAGCACCTCGCAGGGATGGGGGGATCAAAATTTATCGTTGCAGTAAACACCGATCCCAACGCGGCGATTTTCAACGTGGCTGATGTAGGTGTGGTCGATGATCTTGAGGGATTTCTGTCGGACCTTCTCGAAGAATCCAATGCTTGTTCACATAAATGAATAGAACCGATTTTCCCGACGCTTATCCCCGCTATCAGCCGTTGGTGCCCGCACTGTTAGGGCTGTCCCAGAGATGGTTTGCGCGACAGGACCGTGGCACTACGCTTCTTCTCTCGGCAATGAATTACCGGACTACTATCCAGCGTCCCTCCAGGTCGCTAGTAATCTGAGCGCTATTGGGGCGATTGAAAATTGCCCCGTGCTTCAGCGCAGGGAAACCATCGTGGCACGATTCACCGTGGGCCTTGGGTTTTGAGGCACTTTCAGATGACGGTCCTACTCGGGTTTTCATGCTTCGTTGTGGAGGTTCCGACATGGATGTTGGTACAAGACAGCTTAGCAGGGCAGTCCATCTCATCTGGTATCAAGCACTTTGCGAACTAGCGTTAGCAACTCAGTGGCATCATAAGGTTTTGATATGATGGCTTCGGCCCCGAGATTTTGAATGTCTTCGAGCTGACCATCTCCGGCGTAGCCACTGGCCATTACAATCTTGGCAGACCCGTTGATCTGAAAAATGGTTTCAAAGCATTGCCTTCCCCCCATTTCCGGCATGATTAAGTCCAGAATCACCAGGTCGATTTCATGTCCTCTTTCTCGATAAAGTTTGATCCCTTCCTTGCCATTCGGTGCCACTAGCACCCTGTAACCGAATTTAGTGAGCAGTTCCGAAGCCAGATCTCTCAACGTCTCCTCGTCGTCGATGATCAACACGGTCTCAGTCCCGCCAGCCGGAATCTCGACTTCCATGGTTCTCGATGGCTTAACGTCCACCTCTACCGCGGCGGGCAGATAGATCCTGAAAGTAGTGCCTTCACCCAATTCGCTGTAGCAGCGGATGTGTCCTCCATGGCTCTTGATAATCCCGTAAGCTATAGAAAGGCCCAGTCCGGTTCCCTTACCCATCTCTTTTGTTGTGAAGAAAGGGTCGAATATGCTTTCCTGCGTCTTGCTGTCCATCCCAGAACCGTTGTCTGAAACAGAGACTAACGCATAATTGCCTGGTTTTGTTCCCAGATGAGTCCTGCAATACTCTTCATCCAGTCTAAGGTTTCGGGTTTGAATGGAGAGTGTCCCGCCACTTGGCATTGCATCCCTCGCGTTGAGAACCAGATTCATAAGGACCTGTTGAAGCTGCGAAGGATCTGCGTTGACCGTGTGTATTCCTTCTTCCAGATCGATCCGAATATCGATCACTTTGGGCATGGTGCGGGATAGCATTGCGGAGACGTGTCGGATTTCCTGATTCACATCCACCGGCCTGAGTTTGCTTTCAATCCGGCGGCTGAAGGTCAAGAGCGCTTGAGTCAGCTCTGCCGCACGCCGGGCGGCTTTCTTGATTTCTCTCAAGTGTGAGTGGCCTTTATTTCCTTCCGCGACGTGAAACAGAGCCAGATCCGAGTAACCCTGAATCACCTGCAACAGGTTATTGAAATCGTGAGCGATCCCACCGGAGAGGATCCCTACGGCTTCCATCTTCTGCGCCTGCAAGAGCTGACTCTGAAGACTGTCTCTCTCCTCATTGGACCGCTTGAGCTCTGCAAGCCTCTCTTCCAGTAGCTGCGCATGTTTCTGCACCTCCTCGAAGAGAAGCGAATTCCTTAGGCCCATTGTGATCTCATGAGCCAATGACTGGATGAAGTTCTCCTCGACAGAAAAGTCCTTTTCTCGAAAACTCCCCAGGGCAAGGACACCCATGATTTCATCTCCCGCCACAAGAGGGATCGATGCAACGGACTTCAAGCCGGCGATCTTGCATTCTTCCAGGGTACAACGGGGATCCTCATGGATGTTCAACGAAAAAGCCGGTCTGCGCTCTTCAACCGATATACCACAAAGACACTCTCCAATTCTGTGGCCAGGAAATTCCCTGTCCGGACCTTCATCGGAACTTGATTCAAGACCATGCAAAACCAAGTGATTGTTCTTATACAGGAAGAGCATCGCGCAGTCGCTCTTGACTACCGAAACCAATTCCTGGAGAACCGAACTTACAATGTCCTCAGAAGAAAGTTTGGAACTGATTTCGCGTCCCAAACGGGTGATCGCCTCCAACTCCTGAGTATGTCTCCTGGAAAGCTGCTCAGCACGCTTGCGAGCTCTCCTTCCTTCGGCCTCGCGCAACTCTCGCTGAATTGCAGGTCCAAGCCGGGCCAGCCGATCTTTGAGGAGATAGTCGTGTGCGCCTGCACGCATAGCTTCAACAGCCACTTCCTCGCCGATGGTGCCTGAGATTAGGATGAAAGGCAGATCCAAACCACTTGCTTTCACTACTTCCAGGGCTTCAAGTCCCGTGAAGCGCGGCATGGCAAAATCCGAGAGCACAACATCCCAGGGCTGGATTTCCAGTGCCTCCTCCAAAGCAGGCCCCGTGTCCACTCGGCGCGACAGCACAGTGTAGCCATAGTGCTGAAGTTCCCTCACCACAAGTCCAGCGTCGATCTCGGAGTCTTCGACGATCAAGACGCGCAGCTCATCGCGGCAAGGTTGGGACAACGATGGGGTAGCCGGATTCATGACTTCACACCTCATCCGAGCGACAGATTTCCCGACGCTTGATTCAGCAGCAGCCAGTACAGGCCAAGCTGACGAACAGCTTCCGTAAACTTGTCGAATTCGACCGGCTTGACTATGTAGCTGTTGACACCGAGCTGATAGCTGCGCACGATGTCCGCCTCCTCACTGGAAGATGTCAGCACAACCACAGGAATAGACCGTGTGCGCGGGTCTTCTTTCATTCGCTTCAAGACCTCATGCCCATCCACTTTGGGCAGCTTCAGATCGAGAAGCACCAGCCTGGCGGAATTTATGAGCGGGGATGC
>JACRDE010000378.1 GCA_016212935.1 Desulfomonile tiedjei
AATTCCGGAATGGCTGCACTCGCCATGGCAATTGTGATGGGAAAACGAAAAGGATATGGCAAGAAGGCCATGTTTCCTCATAATATTCCGCTCACTCTTGTTGGCGTCGGCTTGCTGTGGATCGGCTGGTTCGGTTTTAATGCCGGAAGCGCCATGAAGGCGAATGAGAGTGCTTCCATGGCTTTCCTGGCCACCCAACTCGCAACGGCTGCAGCGGTCATCTGCTGGGTCTTCACCGAATGGGCAGTAAAAGGGAAACCCACGATTCTGGGTATGGCTTCCGGCGCTGTTTCCGGCCTTGTCGCCATAACGCCTGCCGCAGGGTACGTAAGTCCGGGACACGCCGTGGTTATAGGGGCTTTGGCTGGTGTTCTGTGTTACTTCGGAGTGCTGGCCAAGCAATGGATAGGCTATGACGACTCACTGGATGTTTTCGGCATTCACGCAGTGGGAGGCGCTTTTGGGTCCTTGGCAACGGGCTTTTTCGCATCCAAAGCCATTGGAGGTACGGACGGATGGCTCTATGGCAACGCGGCCCAGATGGGATCTCAGGTAACGGCGGTCCTTGCGATCGGAGCGTTCTCCTTTTTCGCTACATTCATTATTGCGTCCATCATGAACCTCGTTATGTACCTCCGCGTCCCGGAGGAAGATGAATTGACCGGGACAGACACCGCTATTCACGGAGAAGCCGGATACAACTTGTAGAATGTCGTTATCGTATTGGCTGCTGGTAGATTGCCTCTATGATGAACAGACTTTCCCATCTAACGGCCTTGTGCCCATGAAGATCAACGTAGTAGTCTCAGTCACTCGTGTAAGTTGACTTTCACGACAACTGTGATAGAAATTCGATTTTCTGCTCATGCCGGCCTCTCGGTGTCGGACGGATTTTTATTTCTCAGAGCGTAGGATTCCATCGTACTCGCTGTATCCTGCCACTGTGTTCAATCGCCCCATTGGATGGAGGTAGACAATGCCGCGATTCTTGGTTAAGGATTTGTTCTTAATCACCCTGCTTTCGATAATGACGATTATAGCTTGCCAATCCGCTGAAGCAAATTCTCCTGCATTTTGGTACGCTACTCTAGGGCCCGCCCGTAATCAAATTACGATCCGAATAGTGCCCCGTGTTTGCATGAAGGAAGTCAGCGTCCAGGTGAACATCCTGGACATTCACAACAAGCCGATTTCCCCCTTGTCATTCAAATTCACAAATGACGAATTGCAGGAACTATGTCCAGGCAAGGAATACGAGAAAAAGTTTACACTGGACATTTCTGATCCAGGAGGCGTTCAAGGAGAGCTCTTGTTTGGGAAGCCTGCGATGAGCTCACCAAAGGCGTCCACGGATGTTAACTCGGAGATGCTGAAAAAGGGCGTTCCGCCGAAAGATTACAGTGCTCAGCGTTGAAACCGGCGCTCAAGTTATGCAGGAGTTGGACAAAGCCGGTAGCATCGTATAGCCGGGAGCAAGACGGTAATCGCAGCGATTCTGATCCGGATTTGCTATCAACGCAGTAAGATCGGGGTAACCTCGTTGTGAATGAGGTTACCCCGATTCTTCCTCGTTTGAATCCGATTCCGCATCATTCCTCGAATTCATCCTGGTCAACGGGGCTGGGGCCGCATTCCGGGCACTGTCTTAGTATCCAGCGCGACAGGGTGGCCCTCAAGCCCACAAGAGTCTTATGCCTCCCCTCGACGCACATTTGCCAGTCGCCTTCGTTCCGGCAGTAATTGGCGCTGTAGGAGTTTTCTTCAAGGTGACAGTCTATCTGAACGGCGTTTTTCTGCCGGGGATTGTCAAATTGAACGCGAACGATGTGTAGTTCGGGATCATAGTCCCATTCCGAATTTGTGAACCCGAATTGAGCCACAAGCGGATGGAACTGTTTGATCACAGTGTCGCTGTATATCTGAGCCTCGGAGGAAATGGATTCAGTTTGCATTGCTGTACCTACCATTTGGGAGCGAGCTTGTTCATGCTGGGTTCGTCTGCATAATTGTGTCATCTGTTTTGAGTTCGGTTGCTCTGCTCATGAGTTGACCTTTTCCGGAACTAGTACTGAAAACGCCGAATCCTTACCGCTTAGATTGATCCTCCTGCAGGCCCGAAATTCACCGCTGCCGACCTGAGAGCGACGGGACAACTTGCTCCGGAATCCGATTTCAGGTTCCCATTGAACCTGACAACCTGTCCCCGCCTGTTGTTCCCGGGCGACAACGGCGGACTGTCGTTTCGGTCCACGGTAAACAAGCGTAAGAAATGCGGTATCCACCACTTCACATCGATTATGTTTTCGACAATTTGCGCAGACGCTCGGGTATGTTCCATTCGTTCAGCAACCGGGCCGTGCTCCGAGGTACCATGTGTTCCCAAGTTTCACCTCTGACAATGCACTCGCGGACGAAGACTCCTGACAAGCCCTTTTGTTCGGGAGGTCTCTCCCACATAACTTCAACTTTCAGACCGGCGGACTCCAGCAACTGGATCTTGCGTTTTCCCCAGCTATCGTACACAGTCACGTAGAACACGGCTTCAAGCGGCACGTAGTATTGATATAGGTCCGGGAAATTGATTGGAAACGGCACTATGGAGTATTCTTCGTGCTTGAACCCCATCTCTGTCAACGCAGAATTAATCATCAGGTATCGTTCAAAGTAGGTCAGAGGATTCTCGGTCCGATGGCTCCTGTGAATGTTTGCAGGATCTTCTTTCGTGAGAAGCGGGTCGGGATTGGTGATTCCGACAACCAGATGCGAGCACCTGGATTTTCCTGCCAACAAGTACTTCATATGATCGTTGTGAAGGACCTGAAACCTCCCGTGAATGACTCCAATCTCCTGTAGTTCCTGGCTCTTGGAAGACATCTCCGCGAATTCCTTATCCTGCATACTGAAGCTTGATTTGAAGCGGTCAATTGCCATAACTCACATTTTTGCGCGGACTGCAATTTTCAGAATGCGGCGCTTCCGCAAGCGGTGTAGCAAAACAATCTGGTGCTCTGAATTCGCTTGCGCCTGCTATCGTAACTCACAAATGGAAACG
>JACRDE010000379.1 GCA_016212935.1 Desulfomonile tiedjei
AGGGCATGGAATGGATGGGCTTCGTGATGGCATATGCAATTTCAACGCGTTGGGCACATACCTGCACCTGCATGCGCTGGGCGAGCCACGATGGGCAGAGTGCGTCCTGACAAAGGCGGCGGAATTCAAGAGCGCACGCGAGGCGTCGAGCGGATTTAGAAAAGTTGTCGGAGAGAATTTCGCACAGCCGGGCCTGGGTGATTTCCCCGAGTAGTCTGTGGAACGCACCGATCCGACTGTTTGCCTGGTGATCCGTTTGAATGCGAAATGGCATTGGTCGACATCTCGCTTTCAGAAGCCCTCCTCGCAACGTCTACTCTGAACACCAAAAATTTCTTACGAGTCTTCTCATGTCCGACAAAATCAACATTCCCAGGGTAGTCATTGCGGCGCTGAAAGGCGGTGCAGGCAAGACCCTCCTGACCCTTGGCATGGTTGCGGCGCTGCGTAAGCGGGGTCTGAACACGAGCGTATTCAAGAAAGGTCCTGATTACATTGACTCCGGATGGCTCGGAATGGCAGCCGGAGATGACTGCTACAATCTTGATGCGTACCTGTTTGACCAGAATGTCGTCCGATCCTCTTTTGTCAGGAGAAGTGCGGGAAAAGACGCTGCAGTGATTGAGGGAAACAGAGGTCTCTTTGACGGCGTGGACTCCGCAGGAAGTTTCAGTACCGCAGAGATGGCCAAGCTCTTAGAGGCTCCAGTGATCCTGATCGTGGATGCCACCAAGATGACCAGGACAGCCGCAGCCATGGTTCTGGGGTGCAAGCTTCTGGACCCCAAACTTGATCTCGCAGGAGTAATTTTGAACCGCGTGGCAGGGGCACGGCATGATACTGTTCTTCGTCAGGCCATAGAGGAAGGTGCGTCAGTTCCGGTGATCGGCTCCGTTAACAAGCTTCCCATGGAGAATTTTCCCCAGCGGCATCTCGGATTGCTGCCGCTGTACGAGCATCCTCAAGCAATGGAGTTCGTAGACGAAGCCGCACGAATAGTGGAGAATTCCATAGACCTGGATCGCGTGATCTCGATCGCTCAATCTGCGGGAGAATTTGCGGTCGCGGACGCGGATGGCGTATCGGGCCAATCGACAAGTGAATCTCCAGTGCGGATCGGTGTGCTGAAGGATTCTGCATTTCAGTTCTACTACCCTGAAAACCTGGAGGCTCTGCGCGAAAACGGAGCAGAACTCGTTTTCATCAGCGCTCTGGCTGAAAAGGAGATTCCTGACCTGGACGGGCTCTATATCGGAGGCGGATTTCCCGAGACCCACGCAGAAATACTTGCGAAAAACATGGTTTTCAAGAAATCTCTCAAAGAAGCGGTAGACTCGGGACTACCAGTTTACGCTGAGTGCGGCGGACTAATGTATCTATCCCGGACGTTGCAGATTGATGGAAGCGTATATCCTATGGTAGGAGTCTTTCCTGTGGACTCGGTTTTGGAGCGAAAACCGCAGGGACACGGATACATCCAGGTCGAAGTTGTTGAGCACAACTCGTTTTACCCGAAAGGAACCGTACTTACAGGCCACGAGTTTCACTATTCCTATGTTACCGGCCTGGATCGTCCGGGAGCATCCTACGCATTCAGGATTCTTCGAGGCCACGGCATGGACGGCGCTCGCGACGGGATTTGTTACAAGAATGCCCTGGGGACGTACCTGCACATTCATGCGCTTGGTCACCCATTATGGGCAAAAGGGATAGTGGAGCGAGCTCGCGGGCATCTCACATGGAGCCTGTAACGAAGAGCGACCTGATTTATCTCTGGGCCGCATAGCTGCTGTGGGGCAGGCTTTCCGAGACTGCCTCAAAGTCCAAGACCCACGGGGAATCGTGTCACGATGGCTGCCAGGCGCTCAAGCACTGGGCTATTTTCTGCCGTTCCAATGGGGCCAGAATGGCAGGCGTCCCGGAGGGACGCTGGATAGTAGACCGGTAATTCATTGCCGGGAGAGGAAGTATCGTGCCACGATCTCGTCGCTCAAACCAATTTAGGAACTCTGGTTCCCAGGCTCCGCCTGGGAACCAGAAAAATTGCCAAAATTTTTGTCCCAGATACGTGAGTGGCGCCGCCACCCCGGAATCGATTCGAGGTCCAGAATCTGGATTCCTGCCTTCGCAGGAATGACGAAGAAACAGACACCATTCTTGGCAACTGCTGTGGAAGTTCACTCGATACACAGGGGCTTCTTTGGGCCGTTCCGGAGGAAGCCGGAATCAAGCTACGAAATTGGACATGGCAAGTCGCTAGACTCTGGGAGGACTTCGTGAAATCCAACGCAAATAGACGGGGCATTCATGCAAGGTTGACCTTAATGGTTGCCCTGCTGGCAGGATTTTGCTTTTGGGCCGCTCCTGTTTTGGGCTCCGAAGCAATCGAGCAACTCACGAAAGCGTGTTTCAGCGGAACTGTCGAGACGGTCGCTCAACTCCTGAATGAAGGGGCTGATGTTAACGGTCGAGACAAATCGGGTGCCACGCCTCTCACAAACGCTGTAGGCATGAACAAAGGGTCAATCGTGGAGTTGCTGCTGACCAAAGGGGCCGATCCGAATCTCAAAGAGGGATTTGGAGACCCGCCTCTTCTTATCGCAGTAAAGACTTGGAAGAATATTGCGACCATCAGGCTGCTCCTTGACAAGGGAGCCGATCCCAACCTTGCCGGTCAAATCGATGACACGCCCTTGATCGCTTCTGCACGGTGGGGGAACACAGAGCTGGTGACACTTCTGCTTGCGCGCGGGGCCGACGTCAACAAGACGGGGAACATGGAAGCCACGCCTCTGATCGAAGCGTGTTCAACTACTATGTCCGGTCGCGTTCCCACAGTGAAGGCTCTGATTGATGGCGGTGCGGACGTGACCCGCAAGGGACGCTTCGGAATTACGGCACTCGAGGCGGCAAAAAGGAACAAAAACGAGGAAATAGTGAAATTACTCACTGAGCACGGCGTGAAAGAATAGGCGAAGAACCAGTTCAATGGAGAGCCGAAATCAAATAAAATCGATTCTGGGATCCGACGGTATTCTCGCCCGCTCCATGGATGGATACGAGTATCGCGAGCAGCAGGTTCAAATGGCCCTGGGTGTCTTCGACGCCCTGGAATCCGACGACCGGCTGATAGTTGAAGCTCCCACAGGGACCGGCAAGACCCTCGCGTATTTGGTAGCTGCAGCTCTTTCCCGCAAGCGAGTGGCGATCTCCACAGGCACGAAAAACCTTCAGGAACAGCTTTTTTTCAAGGACATTCCCTTTTTGCGAGAGAGACTCTTTCCCAGCCTCAAAGCCGCTCTGCTAAAGGGCCGAGGCAACTTCGTGTGTCATTCTCGGCTCATGAAGTACCTGCGCCAGCCGCACCTGGAAGGCATTGCTGCTGACGCGTGGCTGAAGGAAATCCTCGCCTGGTATCGGAAGACCCGAGAGAAAGGGGAGGGCGACAGATCGGAAATCGAAAATCTCCCTGACGACGATCCCGTATGGCCTGAAATCTGCTCCACCACAGAGTCCTGTCTAGGCAAAAAGTGTCCTGACCGCGACGATTGCTTTGTCATGAAAATGAAGTCCAAAGCGTTCGATGCGGACCTCATGGTGGTCAACCATCATCTGCTCACTTCTGACCTGGCCGTCAAAGAATCTGGATTCGGAGAGGTGATTCCTCGATACGAAGCCCTCATCGTGGATGAAGCCCACGGTCTGGAGGATGCAGCGACTCAGCATTTCGGCTTTCACATCAGTCTTTTCAGGATTACCAGGCTTGTCCGAGATATTCGTGCAGAGCTTTCCGAGGCCCGCGTGGATTTGGAGAAACTCCGCAAGAACCTCACGGATGTGGAGGATGATTCCAGGCGGCTTTTCACTCGATTCGCGGACTTTTACGGAATGCGTTCCAGATTGGAACCGGTTCACGGCGAGCTCGCGGAAATCAGGGACAGGGTTTGTCTGGATCTTGAATCGTTGGGGCAGCGGGTGACTAATATTCCTCAGGCCTCGGAAGAACTCAGGAACCTGGGACGAAGAGCGAGTGGGATCAGCATTGAAATTCAGACCGTCCTCCCGTCGGAACCCGGGAGTGATTACGCATGTTGGGCCGAACGCAGAGACAGGAGCGTCATTCTTCACGCGTCCCCGGTGGAGGTGGGTGATAAGCTGCAAAGCGCTCTTTACGAGAAAACCCCGTCCATAGTTTTTACTTCTGCTACGTTGTCGTCCGGAGGAAATTTCGATTATTTTAAATCGCGCCTCGGACTGAACGGAGATCCAGCTCCGGAAGAGATCCTTCTGGATTCACCCTTTGATTACAGCTCTCAGACGCTGCTCTATATCCCGAAAACCATGCCTGAGCCCAATTCTCCGGAGTTTGCCAATGCGCTGTCCGGCAAGGTGTCCGAGATCCTGCAGATGACTCGGGGTAGGGCGTTCGTGTTGTTTACGTCTTACAAGAATATGGATGAAGTGTACCGCCAGGTTCAGGGCAAGCTTTCCTTTCCGATGCTCATTCAGGGGGCAAAACCGAAAAGCAAGCTGCTGGAGGAATTTCGGTCAAAAACGGGTGCCGTGCTGTTTGCCACGTCTTCTTTCTGGGAGGGGGTAGACGTTCAGGGTGAAGCCCTTTCTTGCGTGATCGTGGATCGGCTGCCTTTTGCGCCTCCAGACGATCCGGTGGTTTCAGCTCGCCTGGAGAAGCTGAAGAATCAGGGGAAAGACCCATTTTATTCGTTTCAGGTTCCTATGGCTGTGATCGCGTTGAAGCAGGGCCTGGGTAGACTGATCCGCACACGCTCCGACAAGGGCGTATTATGCATACTGGACATACGAATATTGACAAAGCAATACGGCAAGATTTTCAGAAAGAGTCTGCACCAGAGTCCGCTCCACAGAGACGTATCCGCACTGGGAGCCTTCTTCGCCGAGTAGGGCTAAGTGACTGAAATTGAGTCATTATTTCAGTATTCATTTGTAGGGAGACTTGAGCTTTTCGAGAATTCTCATATCGGCCTCCCTCGGTACGCCATTCCCGCTTTCACGAGAATGATGGGAAAACCGTCCCAATAAATGTAATAGCATCGGAATCCGCCGATTGCTTTTGGTAAGAAATCATTTCTATGACTGATCATTCATACAGAGGTAATTCCAGCATACCGATTATTGTTGCAAATTCG
>JACRDE010000388.1 GCA_016212935.1 Desulfomonile tiedjei
ATCAATACAAAGATGCAAAAGCTTATAATTAATATTTTCACCAATACTGTTGTCATGTCGATAACCTCGTTTCTAAACTCCCCAGACTTGGTGACAACATCTCCTTCAGTGTCGCCGAGTCTGTTCTCGTGGTTAAATATGTCTGCCTAGAAAAAGCCAAAACCACTTCTGCGATTCTTGGCGAGGATTGCCAATTTCTCGCTTGCTTCAGGTGAAAAGCCCAGGATTGCCAATTCTTCGCGGATGGATTGAAGGGTCCCATGCCCACCGAGGTAACCGTTGAAGCGGGCTGCTGCAGTGGAATTCATAAAATCCTCATCAGAGGAATAGATCGCATTGAACTCTTTCATCAGCTCTCGGTGCTGCCGGAGCTTGTACTTCTGATGATAAGCCTCAGCAGGGTAGAACTTCGTTGCTGGAAGAATATCCGTCACAATTTTGACCTTTCTCCTGGCAGCCTCACGATTTCGTGTTTCAAGGGTCAGCTTCTTCTGCTCATCGTCGTGATAGAATATCGCTGCCTTGTACTGCGTTGACCATGACCGTTCCGAAGGATTATGACTCGACCAGAAAATCTCCAAGAGTCTGTCGTAGGAAATCAGTGATGGGTCATAATCGATCTGGATAGATTCCGAGTGATCCCCAAGACTGTGATAAGTAGGATCCTTCGTTTTTCCGCCCGAGTATCCCACGCGAGTCCGGATTACACCCTTTATGCTCCCGAACTGGGAGTCCGGTCCCCAAAATCAGCCCAAGGCAAAAGTGGCAGTTTCCAAGTTCGTGGTCACAGCCGCCTCCACCGGGAGATCTGAATTATTTATTGCAATATTTGACTTCGTGAGAAACATTCTGCTTCTCCTTTCATTTGTTTCCGCTGACCTGAGACTTTCGCTGTTGATCTCCATGGCACACAACAGAACTGCCATTGAGAGACACGCTATCATCAGTAGTTTGGACGTGATGCGGTTGCAACGGAATTGCTGCCCCGAGTTGCTCTTGACACTGAGACTACCGGCTTCGTGTTCTTTCTTGTTCATGTCCATCCTCACTATGTTAGAGATGCGTGTCATCCGATTACGATTGCACAACAATGTCCATTTCATGCCAAGAACGCCCGAAATTCAAGCAAGGCCGCATGCAGAAAATGTACTACCGTACGAACCGCACGACCTGACTTTGCCTCGGAAACCTCTTGCAAACGTGCAGACTGTTTCTGTCCTGCTTGACGGGGGGTTGGAATCATGAAATCGTCCCCTTCCTTTCAGAAGATTCTCTTTGTCTTGTGAAAAGAAAATGTGCACAGACTTAAAAGACTGAATAAAGGAGACGTAAAGAAATGGTAAAGATTGGGTCGGATGCAGCGAGTTCAAACCGGTAGGGAAAACCACACACGCGTTTGGCCTTGGGAAGTGCCAGCCCCCACAGAGCCATTGTGAGCTTCTATCAACTCCTTGACTATGGCCAGGCCAATGCCTGCCCCGCCGCTTTCTCGAGAGCGGGATTTCTCACCCCGATAAAAGCGCTCGAAGATAAAAGGCAGATCGGTTTCGGAGAGTTCTGTTCCGGTGTTTGCAAATACAACCTTGATGGTACCAGGGCCTTTCTCCGCGAAAATTCGGAGTCTTCCTTTCTGGGCCGTGTACTGGAGGGCGTTCTGGAGCAAGTTGCTTACGACCTGAATCATTTTTTCCGCATCAACGAATATTGTCTCGAGGTGGTTGGAGAAATCAACGTCCACAGCGATGTCGTTGGCCATGAATTGGGGGCGGAACGTTTCCAGAACCGACATGATGAGATCTCCCAGATCCGTCTGCATTTTCAGAAGCGTCACGCGCGCAGCGTCGGCCTTAGCCAGGCGCAGGATGTCTTCGACTAGTCGGACCAAACGCATTGTCTCTTCGTGGAGAAGCTCGAATGTATCTCGTGACGCCGAAACCAGCCCGTCCATGAGAGCTTCGAGATAACCCAGGATGTTGGTCAATGGGGTTCTGAGTTCATGTGCAACATCGGTCAGCATCCTTTTCCTGAGCTGTTCTATAGTACAGAGGTTCTCGGCCATAAGATTGAATGCTGTGGCCAACTGCCCAAACTCATCCCGGGATTGGATCTTGACCCGGTCGAAATAGTCCCCGGCGGCAAATTTCTTGGTAATGTGAATCATGTGAGAGAGCGGCGCGAGCACCCGCCTGGTCAAAAGGAAACTGAGAGCCGCAGCTAGTACGAGAGCGGCCAGGCTTGCCCAAATTAGATACCTGTGAACGGAATCGACAAACATCTGGTGACTGGATTCAGGTGAAATCTTGTATTTCTCCATCAAGGTCATGAAATACCCTGCGGCGAGATAGTCGATCGCCAACCATACCAGGGCTATTACAAATCCTATGACGATGATGTTGATCGCCAGAAGTTTCCAGAGGAGGCCACGCGCTGCCATATCGCCCTCTATTCGTGCCCGGTTTCTTCGGCAAACCGGTATCCCACACCCCTGACCGTTAATACATATCGAGGATTGGCCGGGTCTTTCTCAATTTTCTGTCTCAGTTTGCCGATATGAACGTCGATGACGCGATCAATGACCACGGCATCACCCCGCGGATAGATCCCTGAAAGGAGTTCGTCTCGAGTAAAGACTCTGCCCTGATCCGCAATGAGCGTCTTGAGGATGCCGAACTCGTGAGGAGTGAGCATCACAGGCTTGCCGTTCACCGTTACTTTACGCTTGTCGACCTCCACCACCAATCCCTCGTAGATGAAAGAGTGCCGATCCTGATGCGAGGGGAGTCGACCACGGCGCAAGATGGCCTTGACACGTGCGACCAACTCACGCGGGCTGAACGGTTTGACGACATAATCGTCCGCTCCCATGGTCAAGCCTGAAACACGGTCGATTTCCTCATCCCTGGCTGACAATATCAGAATCGGAACATCGGAAAATCTCCGGATCTGCCTGCACACCTCCCAGCCATCCATCTTGGGAAGCATGAGGTCAAGGATCACAAAACCTGGTTGGTGCTTCCTGGCCAGTTCCAGGGCCATCAGGCCGTCAGAAGCAGAGATGGTGGTAAAACCCTCTTTTTCAAGATAA
>JACRDE010000029.1 GCA_016212935.1 Desulfomonile tiedjei
AGATGACCGGTAACTGCCCTTCCCTGCACAGGGAGTTCCCTGAGCCGTTCGCCCAGATCAACTATGCGGATGCTGAAGAATTGGGATTGAAGGACGGGGATACTGCGAGGCTGACTTCCAGGCGAGGACAAATCTTTACGCCAGTCAGGCCCGGAGACATCGTTCCACCGGGCGCCATATTCATGGATTTTCACTTTGCAGAGGCCAATCCCAACGAGCTGCTGGGCACGTCTTTGGATCCCGTCTCCAAGACACCCGATTACAAGGTGTGCGCCGTGCAGATTGAGGCACTGAACGGGAGGGAATAGGAAGCAACGCGCACAATAGAAAATAGCTTGACTGTGCCCTGCTCTGCCCACAAGATTGGGAATGGATCGTCTCGATAATCTGACCAATCCAGGTGGAGTCAAGCTACTAATGACCAAACATGACGACATAACCGCTCTAATCCTGGCGGCAGGGTACTCGTCTCGGATGGGGCGATTCAAGCCGTTACTGCCGCTGGGGCCTATTACGGTCCTGGAGCGTACTGTGCAGCTGTTCCGTGACGCTGGAATAGATGATGTCCGAGTGGTGGTCGGTTATCGTGCTCAGGATCTGGTTCCCTTGATGCGCAGACTCGGTGTTCGATGGAGTGTCAACGAGCATTTCCAGGAGGGGATGTTGTCGTCCATCAAGGCGGGTCTGCACACCCTCGAAGCCTCCAAGAAAGCATTTTTTCTTCTTCCGGTAGACATACCTCTGGTTCGACCCGGGACAGTAATTGATCTTTTGCACGCCTGCGGGAAGCACGATGCGGATGTGCTGTATCCGTGCTTCCGCGGCAAACGAGGGCATCCTCCGCTGATTGACGCCGCATTGCACTCCGGAATCCTGTCCTGGAGCTCGGAGGGCGGGCTGAGATCGTTCCTTGAGCAGCACCAGAACCGTGCAGTGAACGTCGAAGTTGCTGACGAACACATCTTGCTGGATATGGACACGCCCGCGCAATACGAGGATATGTGCCGGAGACTGAAACACGATGAAATATTATCGTCCGATAAATGCCAGTAATGTAATCATTATGCCAACCCCGAAAGAAACTAGCAATCTGTACGCAACTTGAGATCTCTTGTTCCTAATGTATGATTGTATTAAAATAAACACGTTCGGATTACACTGTGTTTCAGGATTTACATGTAGCTCAGGGATCTGAATTGCTTATTCAGCTGCGAGAGTTCTCCGGGGCCGCGCCGCTGTTAATTGTTTTTCCATCTCGTAAGGTTCAGGACCGCATTGTCCTGCGTTCGCCATTTATGTGATCTTCAAGTCCAGGAGGGAGGTGGGATCCTACCTGCATAGGAATGAATTGAATGTAACTCTGTTTGTTTACCTACGGACCCCAAAAAGGAGGCACAATTAAAATGAAAAGAAGAAATGCGAAATTCTCTTTTGTCGCCTGGATCGTAATGAGCTCGCTCTTAATAGGTCTAGCATTTGTTTACGCTGAATCGGCAAAGAAGTCGAGCTACTCACCTGTCGTTATCACAGAAGCGTTCGCTTCCATAGTGGCCCGGATGACAGCAGCGAAGCCCGAGATAATGAAGCGGCAGATGGATCTCCTCAGCTCCCGATATGACCTGGCTGATCGCCCTGCCAAGGGCCTCACCATGTCGCGAGGCAAGGCGGTTCAGGAAGGCGTCAGGGTGAAATTGCCTGATGGGATGACCTGGGAAAAGCTTGCCGAGATGACTCCTCAGCAAATCCTCGAAAAGGACGTCTTTCCAGCGGGTTTTTTACCTCTGCATCATCCAAACCCACCTGAAGGCGGGATGCTTTTTCCAAAGACTCACATTGACGAAATAAAGAAACAGGAACAGAGGGATCTCACCCGATTCGATCTGGATTTCGATTTACCGCAACACTTTCTGCCTGAATCTCCGGCTGCAATTTACTTGACTACACGGCCGGACCTCGGAGATGTGTCCCAGGGCAAATTGGTGACCATTGAAAACTACTTTGAAATGTTCAACGGCGTACTAAATCCGAAGCAACTCGAAGGACTTCGACTTTTGGTGACTCCGTTTCCGCAGCAGCAGTTCAATCAAACCGATGATCGACGTTCGGAACGTGCTCATCGAGGCGTCACTTGTTTCGACTGCCATGCAAACGGACATACCAACGCGGGGACCCATCTTGTCGGAGACATTCGGCCCCAGGAATTCCGTCATCGCCTGGACACGCCTACATTGAGAGGCGTCAACATCCAGCGGTTGTTCGGATCTCAGCGAGCACTGAAGAGTGTTGAGGACTTCACGGAATTTGAGCAGCGAGCAGCCTATTTCGATGGAGATCCTGTGATAGCAACCAAGAAGGGCGTAAACATACTGGAGCGCGGCAGCCAGGTGCATTTCATGGCTGAATTTCAGGAGCTTTTGGATTTTCCCCCAGCCCCGAAGCTTGACATCTATGGGAAGATCGATCCCCAAAAGGGTGCTGAATCTGAATTGAGGGGGCAGGAGATATTCTTCGGGAAGGCCAAGTGCGGGGTTTGCCATCCAGCGCCATATTACACCGACAACCTCATGCATAACTTGAAAGCGGAGCGCTTCTACAAACCTAAAATGATCAACGGGAGAATGGCTTCAGCCGATGGTCCTATCAAGACCTTTCCACTCAGAGGTATCAAAGACTCACCGCCATACATGCATGACGGGCGTCTGATGACCCTGGAGGACACTGTAGAGTTCTTCAATATGATTCAGCAACTCAAGCTAACGCCCCAGGAGAAGAAGGACCTCGTGGAGTTCATGCGGGCACTCTGATTAATCTGATCAAGCAGTGCGAATGCTCGACACCATTTCACATTCAAACAGGGAAGAATCGAGGAGGACCTTCTTGTAAGAAGTTCCTCCCCGAACCCCACCTCAAGAACTTCCAGCATTCGCCGGAATCCAAATTTCTCAGCGAGAAATGTGGATCGGGCCAGTGCTAGAGTTTCTTGGAAGGGGTCTGGGGGAACCTTCTTTGGCAAAGAAGGTTCCCCCAACCTTACTGATCTGAAAGCGAATTCCTATGAAAACTACTTGACGGGGACCGGCAAGATGCCGGTCGCTAGTGCAACGTTTCCCTGTTTCGGTGACGCGTCTTTTGCCGTGGGAGTTGGCATCAGCTTAATCCCCACCCGGCAAGACGTCCGACGTAATTAACAAGCATCGCGACTGCAAAGGCGAGCGTTGTCGTATAGAACGTAGCGAACAGAGGCCATCTCCAGCCGCCGGTCTCTTTTCTCATCACAACAAGTGTTGTCACGCAGGGAGCGTACAGCATCACAAAAATGAGGAGAGTAAACGCCTTCAAGGGGCTCCACTCTGAATCTTGTCTGAGTCTGTCGGACAGACTCCCTGCATCCTGCGTGTCCACCTCACCGAGACCATAGGCTATGCCCAAAGTGGACACCACAACCTCCTTGGCTGCAAATCCGCCTACGAGGGCTATGTTTGTTTTCCAGTCAAAACCGAGCGGTGCGAATACGGACTCAAGGGCTACCCCTATACGGCCGGCTACGGAGTTTTTCAACTTTGCAGCCTGTTTGTCATTCTCCAGTTCTTTCTTTCCTTCTGCAAATTCAGAATAGGCTTTGACTACAGGATTCTCCTCGTCCGAAGCATTCCCATCTTTTTGAGATCCCTTACCTTTGGCGTCAACTTCCAGCGCCTTGGCCAATCTGAAGAGCGCCGGGTTTTGTTTCTGGAGATCTGCGGCTGCTCCCCTCTTGAATTCTCCCTGAAACTTCTCGAACGCCTCTAGATCAGCCTCAGATTTGAAACTCTCTTGGACCTCAGACTTAGAGAGAAACTCGGCAGCTAGTTTCGCCTGCCCGTCTTCATAGACCTTCAGTCGGTCCGTGGAGAGATTCGGAAACGTCATCAACGACCAGAGAAGGATGGACACGGCCAGGATAATCGTGCCAGCCTTTTTTATGTACAGCCATGTCCTCTCCCAGGAGTGGATAAGAAGCCCTTTGAGTGTGGGAATTCGGTACGGCGGCAGCTCCAGCACAAATGGAGCGGAAGGCCCTTTCAGCAGGGTTGAGCGAATTATCCGTCCGGCAAGTAGGACCATTCCCCAGGAAATGAGAGTCAGGTAAAACATAATGAGCGCCTTTTCTGCGGAAAAGAACGCTCCGATCAGCAGGGCGTAAACAGGTAGTTTGGCGCCGCAATTCATCAAGGGAGTTACCAGAATTGTCGTAAGGCGCTCTTTGGGCTCTCTCATCGTGCGGGTGGACATGACGCCTGGAACTGCACAACCGCCCGCTAGTCCGCCTGAAACCATGAGAGCCAGGATGGATGCACCGTGTAGACCAAAGATATGCATCAACCGATCCATCATAAAGGCTATTCTGGCCATATAGCCGGTATCCTCCAGAATGGCTATCGCCAGAAACATCAGTGCGATTAGGGGGGTGAACGCGAGTACACCTCCTGCGCCCTTGATAACCCCATTGACCATCAGAGATTGAAGTAATCCCTCCGGCAGATTATCCGCGGCAGCCGCAGCCACCCAATCAAAAAAGGACTGAAACCCTTCCTGAAGCGGTGCCCCTCCCTGGAATGTCAGCGTGTACACGCCGTACAGCACCAGCATTAAGACGACTGGGCCTACGAGCCTATGAGTCAGCACCTTGTCAACCTTCTCACTCAGATGTACACGATCGGTGTTTTCCACCTTAACTGTTCGCTTCAACGCGCCCGAAATGAATCCGTACCTTGCGTCAGCAAGAATGGTCTCTGGAGCATCTCCAAAAATAGCTGCCAAATGGCGGCGGCTGACATCCACGTGTGCAAAGACCCCGTCGCGGCCGATCATCGCTTCGAGCTTCTTGCTGATCTCCGGGTCCGCCTCAAGAAGCTTGAGCGCTGTCCAGCGTTGGGAGAGTCGCTTATCGTCAATTCCCGTTTGAACTAACTCGCTCCGGATCTTCCCTATTTCTTCCTCAACCTCAGCGCCATACTGTACGAGCTTGGATTCATTGATGTTGCCACGGGACTGCGCAGCGCCGACAGCCATGCTCAGCAGATCCTTAATGCCCAATTCCCTTTTCCCGTCGGTAGATATCACCGGCACGCCCAGGAGTTCCGACAGGTGACGCTCATTGATATTGATGCCGCGGCCCCTAGCAACATCGATCATGTTGAGAGCAACGACCACATTGGCCCCCATTTCCAGGAGTTGGGCGGTCAGGTACAGATTGCGCTCGAGATTCGAGGCATCCACCACGTCAACAACCACATCAGGCACGCCATCCACGATGAAATTCCGGGCGATGATTTCTTCGATTGAGAGGGCCGTCAAAGAATAAGTCCCGGGAAGGTCGACGATCTCGATCTCGTGGCCGTCCTGTAGGACTCTACCTTCCTTTCTTTCCACTGTAACCCCCGGCCAGTTACCCACATGCTGCCTTGCTCCGGTGAGGGCATTGAATATGGTGGTTTTGCCGGAGTTGGGATTACCGGCGAGGGCTATAGTCATTTTCTTCATAGGCATAGAATTCTCTCCTTCAACGATTCGACATCGGTAGCAGCGGCTGTCGCACGCACTGATACCGTTTCGCTTTTAAATATGTAGAATCGGGAAGGACCTTCTTGTAAGAAGTTCCTCCCCGAACCCCACCTCAAGAACTTTTAGGTCTCGCCGGAAACCCAAATTCCCTTTCAGGAAATGGGGGTTCCGGCACATGATAGAAGTTTCTGGAAGGGGGTTTGGGGGGAAACTCTTTACTAAAGAGGGTCCCCCCAATCTTACTTCTTTGAAAGCGCATTAGTGTAAGAGCGCCTGAGTTCCAACCTTATCAATGCGCTCATTCAAACTCGAACTATTTGCCGGCAGTACGGAGCTGCCACCGTTCACGGTTAAATCCCCGGATAATTCGGCAAAATTTCGAGTCATGTCCGGATGAGAAAACGATACGTACGAAATGTTTGCAATCGTCGCGGCCACTGCGATCATTAAGGCGGTTAGTGCTATCTTCATCATCCGATACCCTTTTTTAAGCAAATTAGGCCCAGCAATGTTAATAGGCATTTCAAACTGAGGTAGTCTTGTCTAACACCAGTCGGCTTGCCTGTCAAGTGAAATCTTCTCAGGAAACCACAAATGATTTGAATAAACATTTACTTAGATCACAAGGAATGGCCATATTGCGTGGGGCCAGTTTTGCCAGGGGATCTATTCTTTTTCTTCGACCAGGGTTCCAGTCCGGTAACAATAGCGCACCGAAGGACACGAAAATTGCCGAATCTTCTGGGACCTTGCAGGAAGCGTGTCTTTGCTCCTGCGGAAACCTCTTGACATATCGATCTACGATCAGTTAGACTCCTCTATCATTGTTAGTGTTTTCTGTTGTCGTGGAGGATATTCGCGGTGAAATCACAAAGGAAGATATGGGAGCTTCAGCATACAACCGTCTGCAAGGTGGTTGGCATGGCCCTTGATCTTGAAGATCTGAAAAAGATCGGACGCAAGTTCGGGCTCGTTTTCCACGAGGTCTGCATTGACGAGGAATTTGCATTGCATTCAGCCCTGGTCGGCATGTGCGGCAAAGAGGGCAACATTGCTCGGCACGTTCAAAAATTGATCGAACGACGTTCCCTCCGTTATGCCAAACGACTCGCTCACCAGAGCGCGCATGAAATTGCTGAAATCGTTTTGAATGGGGATGAGAACACTGGAATTCCGCTGTGGGCCATTTTATGGCACCTCGCAACTTCACGAGTTTCTGATAGTGACAGCCTTGAGACCGCTCTGTTCGGGCGTATTCACATACTGGAACATAAGCTGCTGAAAGATTTCTGGAATGAGAGGGAAGATGATGGGGGTAATGCAGACGCTGAGCTCAGAGATGAAATCAATGGCCTTAGGAAGGAAGTCATCAGGCTTCGGTCGCTGAACGCGGACCTGGAAAAGGCGAAGCAGCTCTTGACGGCGCGCCTGAACCAAAGCAGTGAGATTTTTGTGCGATCCCCTTCACCGCCATCAAATGACACACTTGGCCCCAGCAACGATCAAGATAAAAAGGTCCGGCGATTAAGAAATCTGTTGGAAGAATCGCGTAAGAAGAACCAAGGACTTGAAGAAGAATGCTCCCGGGCGAAAAGGCAGATGGAGTTTTTGACTCAAGAACTCCTCTCACACGACAGCTCGAATTGCACTGAAAATGAGAAATCCATAAATGACGGCTGCCCTTGTCAGTTGACTCATTGCCTCCGTGGCAAGCGCATAGCCATGGTCGGAGGCATAGACAGTCTTGAGGCGCATTACAAAAATCTGGTAGAGCGTTCAGGCGGTGAATTCTGTCGCCATAACGGCAGGTGTTGTCGTGGGGAGCGAAGACTTGAAGAATGCATTCGAAGCGCGGATCTAGTTGTATGTCCCATCAGCGTCAACAGTCATTTCGGCGCGAACGGTGTCAAGAAAGTATGCAGAAGGTACGGGATAGATTGTTGTTTTCCTGATTCCGCAGGACTGGGCTCACTTCGAAACACGTTGCTGCAGCACTTCGCATCCAATGAGGAGGCCCCGGGAGAATCCATTGACGACTCGTCGGCCGGTAGTCATACGAATTCGCTTTCAAATCAGTAAGATTGGCGGAACCTTCTTTGGCAAAGAATGTTCCCCCAAACCCCTTCCAAGAAACTCTAACACTGGAATTCCATAATATAACAGTTGCCAAAAATAGTGTCCGTTTCCTCGTCATTCCTGCGAAGGCAGGAATCCAGAGCCTGGACCCCGAATCAAGTCCAGGGTGACAGCACCACTCCCGTGAATGGGACAAGAATTTTGGCAATCCCTATGATCGGGCTGCCACCGAAATTGAAGCGAAAGCATCACCCCAATTTAACCGTTCCCCAGAGGCGGTCCGGTCCTAGTTCTTGAGATTCTTTGCCGCCATCGTCCTCTTCTGTTTCTCCTTCATCATCGTCGGAGGCAGCAGCAACAGTTACGGTCATGCGGTTGCCATGCCAGGGCTGGCTTGCTCGTTTGTTGCGGTATTCCTTTTCTCCATAGCCAAGGATGCTTACGGTCCCTCGCTTGTAAACTTCCTCTGATGAGGTATCAACCGGCTCCGGAATTGTGATATTGCCGGCCTTGATCATATAAGACCCGATCGATTCGGCAGAATTACCTGCGGCATACGGACCTTCCAACGAAAAGCATGTTACGGCTGTCGCTGCGAAAATAATTGTCAGTATGGTCAAAACTCTTTTCATATTGACGCTCCCCTTAAAATCCGAAGACCAAAGAAAACTGACCGCCGATTATCGGGTCAATGGTTCTGTCGGGCCTCGTGCCGAAGAAGTTCCCCGCGTTTCCTGTTTCCCAGCCCGCAACAGACCTGTCTATGCAAGCGTAATTGAACCATTTCCCGGGCTGCCAATAGGCTACAAGAACACCCGCGGTCCAACCCTCCAGAAGCTTCCAGTCAAAGCCTGCGTCTATCTCATAACCCAGGGCAGTATCCGGAATATTCGGAGAGGCCTGATATCTATTGAAATTGAAATCCAGGTTCCCGTCAGGCGTAGAGCCAAAATTTCCTGCGCTCGCATTGGGGCCTATGCAACCCCAGTTATAACCATTCGAGGTCCTGTTGGCATAGAAAAAGGTACCAAAAAGATTGACGTTTGACGCGACGGCATAGTCCAGCCGTGCGGCCAAAACAGAGGCGTCTCTCACGTACCCGTCCCATGAAAGATTGTATGCGTTGAGTCCCGACCCGTAATTGTAGCTGAACATGTAGCTGTAAGGTCTGAACACGTCAAAGTTCCCCAACTGGGTGTCAAAATTGCCGTGTCGGACAAACGCAGCCGGCTGCTTGTCGATAAGTGTGCCATTTCTGCGGTCCGGTCCTGGGGTCCAAGCATGAAGGAAACTAATCTTTGCAGGACCGGCCATGGCGCCAAATTCCACCATGTAGCGCCATTGCTCGACGTAATGGGGATTCGGCGGACTGACCAAGGCGTTGGGGTCGGAATGGTACCTGTCGGTCCAGTACAACCACGCTGCTTCGGCATTAAAGAAAAAGCGGCCGTTATTGTATTTCACATACGTCGTGCCATGAAAGAGATCTGAATCCTGGGCAACAAGCGGAAACACAGGCGGATTTAGCGGATCTATCAAAAGGGCTTCGGGTCCTATGTGATAAGCTCCGTACGACCCCAGAATACCGGCGCTAATCGGGCCTCCATGGTATACGACGAAGGCCAGGAAATCCTTGGAGAAACTCCCGCTTCCATCAGCTCGACTGAAGTACTGTCCGAGTTGTCCTCCACCGAACGCTGAGGGGTAAACCGGCAGACTATAGACGTTGTCCGGAGCCAGGCCAGGAATGCTGGAGTTGCCTGCAAATCTATACGGATAAAAGGCGACTCCAATGTTTAACGGCCCATACGGAGCAACCAGAACAACCGATTCCGTGCTTGCAGCGTCTTCTCCATCATACTGTAAGGAATTTCCGAAAACCCAAGGCCTCTTCCCGATTCCGAAAGTCCCCAATGGGGTCTGTGCAGTGACCCAAAACATGGTCCACTGACCGTCGCTGAAGGCCTGGTTGATTCCAGGGGCATCTTGAGTATGATAATCATTGGCTGCCGGATCGCCGTATGTTCCAAGACGGAGCTTCGCTGACATCCTGATGGCTTCGTTGATCTTGATTTGGGGCAGGAATTCCACGTTAAAATATGACCACTTTGCGCTTGATGAAGTGGTCAAGTTTGTATCAAACTGTCCGCCGTTCCAGAAATTCAGGTTCGCGGCCCTGGTTGCTGCCCCGTTGTCTACGTTATAAGGCCCGAGAAAACCACGCGTCCCTTGCTGGCTGTACCACTCATGGGTCCAATTAAAGGAGCCTGTCAATTCCAATTCCCATGCAAATGAGGGTGTACTCAGAAAGGGGAGACATATACCCAAAGCTGCGAGCAAGGCCATAAACTTGATCTTCAGCATAACCTTACCTCCAGGACATTGCATGCAAATAGCACAAAAGGGGTAATCTCATATTACCTCGTATTACTAGCCGTGTCGATATGATTCTTTCCAGTAGACTGACTACTATTATCACGCTTCATAATTTCGTGCCATCAAAAACATACCGCAAATAATCCCGTGTCACCTCACTGACCAAATTCCTCCTCGATTGGCGATTGCCTGAGGCGCACTGATTTGTTGCATCCCAGTTCCGAAGGCACTGGGAGATTCTGAGGAGTGCAGCGACCTCGGTGAGCCTTCAGGACTCCAATAGAAGGGCTTCCTCTGAGGAAGGGGGCCAGTCATACGCGCTCGGCCGAAATGCCGACACGGCCATCACCTTGAGGAAACCCCATTATTGTCTGTGCAATTGGTCCAATAGATGGGTCACCATTTATTAGTCACCCCTAACAAGCGACGACGCTCCTGTCAAGTCAAATTATCCCGATGACCTAAAATCTACCAAATGACTTGTTCAACCCGGCTCCGCGTCCGGGCGCAGCATGCCTATTTTACGGGCCAACGCGTTGTGTATCTTCGTTGTCGTTCTGATTGAGCGTCACAGTTGATTAGTGGAAGGACTGGGACAAGCTTTCCAGGGGATTCTCCGGAAGACCCGAGAGTCATACTTGCTTCGAGAACGCACAGCATAATCACAGAGGATCGCTATTTTCAAAACTCCGAACTAGTGGGGTTGGTATGACCATCGTTCAAGCCCATACCCGTTCGCATTCAAACAAGGAAGAATCGGGGAGAACCTTCTTGAAAGAAGTTGCTCCCCGAACCCCACATCAAGAATGCGCATTAGCGTTACTCATCGCGATCGTTCATGAGCAGTTTTCTTGGGAAATTTCACTCTGTCGGAGCCCACAATACTATTCCCGCAACTTGCATCCCGCATCTTCCAGGGACGGAGTAATCTCCGGACCGGAAAAGACCTTCATTGGGTTCAGCATTCTGCACCTGAGCTTGCCATCAAATTCCGAGGTCAAACCCCAGACGCTGTCCACGACTGCCTGATGATCGCCGGAGCGAATAGTCACGGTGCCAACGGGCAGATCGAGGACAAGTCCTTGCAACGCTTTTATCACTTTGTTCTTATCGGTGCTCCCGGCCTTGGCGACAGCCTCGGAGTAAGCCTTTACTCCAGAATAGGCACCATGCGCATTGTAATCAGGGAACACCTTGTACGCATTCAGGTAATCTTCCACGAAACGCTTGTTGGTAGCGCTTTCGTTGGCCTGGAACCAGTATAATCCCCCCAACCACACGCCTTTTGGCATGTCCAGTCCCAGGCCGAACATAACGTCCGCTGAATAAGCCAGATTCATCAAAATAGTGCGACTGCCGTCAAAAAACTTCTTGTTGTTGGCCTGGCGAACAAAGTCCACCAGATTGCCCCCGTACAACGAGATTAGGATCCCGTCGGCCTTGGATCTGACTAGTCCATCGATGTATTCTGAGAAATCCATGGTCGACACTGGAGCATATTTTGTTTCCGCATCAGATGCGAAGCTCACGTCAGCTCTTTTCGGGCGCAAGAACTTCTGGAAATACTCCCAGCATTGATACCCGAACAAATAATCCGGCCCCATGGTAATCCACTTTTTCACAGGCATTCCGGCTGCAAGGACGGCAGCGCCCATCATGTTCTGAGGTCCGTTTTGGCTGACTCGAAATGTGTAAGGGTTGCATATCTTGCCTGTGACGTCGGGTGTCATGGCAAGAGTGAATATCAAGGGCGTAGCCAGTCTGTCGGCCACTGGAGCTACCGCTGAGGCCACACCACTGGAGACGATGCCCATGAGCACGTCGACACGATCCTGGTTCACAAGCTTCTGAGCAACCTCAACGCCAACCTCTGGAAGCAGCTTAGTATCCTCGTATACTCCCACCAGCCTCCGGCCGTTTACCCCCCCAGCTTTGTTGATTTCCGACATCGCCAATTCGGCCCCCTGCTTTGCGCCGTATCCGTAATGGGCCAGGCGTCCTGAAAAGACATACATGAAACCTATTTTGATAGGCTCTTGGGCAAACGTTTGAGCTGAACAGAAGACCGATGCAATTAGACACGGTACTATGAATCGGATGGATCTCATCGACGGTACCTCCCCGGGGTGAAGGTCAACATTGAAGGCGGGTCGCTTTCTTGAATACTGTACTAGCTTGCGGGAAATCTCTCAAAGGCAACCCGGACAATTGCCAACCGCGACTCCCCCCTTGAATACCCCCCGGCAACTGGCTATCCTGGGAAAAACCTCAATATTTGAAAAAATGGCTTAATACGCTACCCGTCAAAGTTATACTTACTTTACATCGGAAATACAAGCAGAAGCGGTTTCCTAACATCAAAAAGGTCATCTTTAACTGTCATTATCTTCACGATACGAACTCAACTGACACCACGCGAGATACACCGGACGCCTCCATAGTCACTCCGTAAAGCGAATCCGCTTCTTCCATACTTCTCTTATTGTGTGTGATGACCAGAAATTGAGTTCGATCGCCGAGTTTTCTCAGCATCTCGTTAAATCTGGCCAAATTCGAATCATCAAGGGGCGCGTCGACTTCGTCCAGCAAACAAAACGGTGAAGGCTTTGTCAAAAAGATGGAAAAGATCAGCGCAACAGCAGTAAGAGCTTTTTCGCCTCCAGAAAGGAGATCCATATTCTGGACCCTTTTTCCGGGTGGTCTAGCCATTATTTCTACACCGGTTTCCAGGAGATTGTCCTCGTCGGTTAATTCCAGCCGGGCTTCCCCTCCTCTGAATAAGAAAGGAAAGATCTCTTGAAACTGTTCGTTTATGCTGTCAAACGCGGTTCGAAATCTCTCACGAGTCGTTTTATTTATGGCATTGATTGTCGCGAATAGAGACTCCACAGCCTTTCTAAGGTCTTGCTCCTGTTCCACCAGGAAAGCTAGTCTTTCATCTATTTGTCGGCTTTCGTTTATAGCTGCAGGATTTACTTCTCCCATAGCCTCTATTTTCGAACGTATATCCCCTAGTTGAGAGTCATCGGGCAGTGATTTGGGGCACGAAATAGTTCTGGGGTCCACGCGATAGCGTTCAATTATTTTCTCTACGATCCCGTCGAGGGTCTGTTCGAGCCTTACGGATTCCATTTCCAGACCGTGGACCTTTTCTCGCAGTTCCTTGACGGCTTTTCCCAGACCGACAGAGTTTTCTTCAATTTTTCTTACGGAAACGCCTAGATCTTCGGCTTTTCCTTTGAGTACTCGGATTGCTTCTCCTTGAA
>JACRDE010000391.1 GCA_016212935.1 Desulfomonile tiedjei
ATTCCTCTGAAGTCACAAAACGCATCCTTGAAAGAATTGAAGAAACCGGCACCATCGAAGGAGCTCCAGAATTGCTGACCGAGCACCTTCCTGTATTTGATTGCGCATTCAGGCCGCTCGACGGCAAGAGAAACATTTCGCCTGAAGGCCATTTGAGGATGATGGCTGCTGTCCAGCCCTTCATTTCGGGTGCAATCTCAAAGACCGTAAACCTTCCCAAAGATGCCACCGCTTCCGACATCAAGGAGATTTTCATGCATGCGTGGCGATTGGGGCTCAAGTCGATCACGATATACAGGGACGGCTGTAAAGCAATGCAGCCTCTTTCTGTTTCGGCTGCTGCAGCTCCGGAGGTGTTCCAGCCTGTGCGCCGCCGCCTGCCTGTGGACTGTAAGAGCGTTCGGCACAAATTCGAGATTGCCGGACAAAAAGGTTATATTCACACGGGGTTCTACGACGACGGCAAAATAGGGGAAATCTTCATACGCATGGCCAAAGAAGGTAGCACCATTTCGGGCCTTATGGATACAATCGCTACGCTGACATCCATAGCGCTTCAATACGGTGTTCCGCTGGAAGCACTTGTAAACAAATTCAGTCACGTGCGCTTCGAGCCGTCAGGTTTCACGAGCAACCCGGATATCCCGATAGCGAAGTCTCTGACTGATTACATATTCCGTTATCTCGGCACGCGTTTTCTGACCAGGGACCAGCAAGTAATAGCAGGCTTACTGCCTCCCTCCGAGGAAAAACGCGAGCCCACTGAACGTGACAGGCTTTCGCAAGCTGAACAGCAAACGAAGGATGTCCTTTCCCAGGCCTTCTACCTGCAGTCGGACGCTCCCGCCTGCCACTACTGCGGGGCCATAATGGTGAGAGAGGGTTCTTGCTACAACTGTCTGAACTGCGGGGCTACCAGCGGGTGTTCATAGTTTCTCTCGACGCCCATGCCCAGAGTGGTAGAGCGGGTTGTGACAAGCGAGTTCGAAACCGTCAACTCACGAACGGTAAATTGACATCGCGAGGAGCCAGGTGCAGAAGTAGTCCTGGTCTTTTCCGCAGGCAATCCATTGACATTGCTTCGGGGTGCTCACAATGACAGATTCGAAGCGAACCGCTTTCCTGCCCTGAGTGAATGGATGGGCGAACTCGACTTGTTAGCTTGTGACAATGGCCTTTTAGTGCTATTATCAGCACGTATTGGTTTGAACTTTCACTAACGGAATGGTTCATGAAGCTTTTTCCTAGTCTCGTGGCCGCAGCTCTGGCGCTGGTCGTGGCGTACGGATGCGTGCCTGGCCTGAAGAGCTCAAAAAATCCGCCCGGTGTTCGAGATTTGAAAGCTCAGGGCGTTCCGGATCAAAGCAACTCGGTGCCCCCACCGAGCCCCGCTCAGCGTCCAAATGTAAGCCCGGACGGTAACCCCCCCAGCGCTAGAGCAGAGAAAACAGTTGAAAGCTCCATGGATTTCCGTCTGAAGGACGAGATCAACAGGTCGGCAATGGAATTCGCCGAAAAAAACGTTCCGAATGTAAAGCACATCAAGACGTGTTATTCACAGATATACGGCGGGTGGTACTTGATACTTTACGTCCAGAAGGGCAAGAGGACTTCTTTGGAGCAATATCTGTGGAACAAAGATTTTCAGCAGTGGGAGGTAATCTATCAGCTTAAAGAATTGCCGGCCAAACAACTCGAATTCCACCTCAAAGGCGAAGTCGGTGACGAAAAATGCTTCGTCCTAAAATAGATGAAGCATTGGAAAAACTGGAAACCGATTGACCCGGAAACAGATGTGTATCTGAATCACCATAACGTGTGCCAAAATTCTTGTCCCATTTACGAGATTAGTTCCGTCGCCCCGGACTTGATCCGGGGTCAAGACGCTGGATTCCTGCCTTCGCAGGAATGACGAGGAAACGGAAATTATCTTTGGCAACTGCTATGGTAGAAACACCCCAGTAAATATCGCGTCCGAAGACTAGTAGGTCTTCTGTTTTGGGTCTGATGGTGCACCCAACTTCTTCATTTCATTAATGACGTGGTTGGCTACATCACTCATGCGCAAGATACCAAGAAATCCTGTAGAATCAGTCACAAGCAGAGAAGGGTGATTTCCCATAAGCATCCTGTGTATGGCCTCTCCGATCGGCGTCTCCACGTCAATGTATTCGTTGTCGGACGGAATCCTCATGATGTCCTTGACCTGGTGCTGTAATGCTTTTACGCAAAGATCACGCAGCGGCCTACTCCACAACTCAAATTGACTATAAATGGATTTAATGAAGTCCGTATTCAATCCTAAACCAGCGAGTCGCGGCAGCTCTCCGAATTCCTTGTACCGCGGTTCCAATGTCTGAAGGATGTCGTAATGTCGAAGTGTCCCTACCATATGTTGCTTCTCATCGTAAACCAATAAGATACGCGGACGATAGTCCCATCGCTGAAACATTTTGCGGGTTGCATCCATTGTTACCAGCGCCTCGTACAGACTTGCGCTTTCCGAGACAGTGGCACACTGGTAAGTTGAGAGAATCAGATCTCTTACCTTCGGTTCCATGATAATGCTCCCGGAATGTAAAGGCTGGTTTTGAACTATTGAATCACGTAAAGCCAATGCGCCTTCAGGCGAAAGTACCAAGAATCGCCGGACTTGTCGTTTCGGGTAGGTCTCCTCCTCAAGAAAGCTAACAGCCTAGCTTCGCTTCAGACCCCGCCAAGAAAGGCGGTCAGCGGCATAACGTTCTCGAATGCGCATCGGGCATAATATCCAAGTTACATCTTGCTCGTGTTTTTGGGTAGTACATTCTTCAGAATCATGCAAAAAGGGCAGGATGGAAGGTGGTGAGTATCAGGTCAAGAAGATATCGGGATTTCTGAGCTTTCCTGCTTTCTGTAAAATTTCCAGAACTCTGCGTTTCATGAAGTCCGAAAGGTCCGTCCTGAATCTCACGGGGAGGCCCGTGCCATTCAGGTCCCAGGGATAAGTGAGAGCGAAAGAAGTGCCCACCGGCCACACGCTATGGGTGGCGCCTATTATTATCAAATCATGTACCTTTTCTGTATCCGTCTCGGTACTGAAATTCTCAACCGCTCCGCTGAAAATACGGTCCTGCTCTGCTCTGCGACCAGCGACAAGATCTGGGTATCGATCTCGGAATTCTCTGAGTGTTTTCTGCAAGTCCCGATCAATCTGCTTTCCGTGGAAATAGTGTCTGGAAAAAGCAAAGTGGCCGATTGCCGTGTTCGGGTCCGGCACAAGCAGGCCGGACACTACAGCCAGATCCACGATCCGGCTGAAATATATCCGGCTTTTGTCCAGTGCGCCCAGCCTATCAACCGGGTGAACCTCAGATTCGTTCATTTCTTTCGGCGAGGAAAGCTTCTCGCTTCAACTGGATCGATTTTATCGAGAATCGGCGACACGATCGGGCAGGTGATCGGACTAAGAATCGCCAGCGGAATGTCCAGGAGATATGCGAGGCCGTCCTCTAATATTGCCAGGGCAGGTTTGGGCGCCTTACAAACGACCTGGCACTTGTTCTTGGTGTTGTATACCGTTATGGTTCGATTGGCTGCCACAGTGCCGCCGTTCGCATTAGCATACGAGCAGGCGAACACTATTATGACTGCTGCCGCGAAAATCCCGCGGATTTTCATTGCATTATACCTCCAGAAAACTAAGCTCACGGAATAAATGGAATTATATCACAAAACAACCTTGCAATCAAATCAGGGGTCAGGTTCACGCGCTGGCGAAAACTGAATACTTGACATATTATGGAGTTGTGAGGGTGGAGAGGCAGAGATGCGGTGAATTTCGTTGACAGGAAGAGTCTTCAGGGATAAAATCGATAGTTTCACAAATGATCGATCTGCCTTGAAAGAGGGATCTTCCATGAGGGTAGGACTCAAAATATTTACAGGAAACGCAAACCCGAACCTGGCGCAGGCAATCACCAGATATATGGGTATTCCCCTGGGCGCTGCTATGGTCTCGTCTTTTAGCGACGGGGAAATACAGGTGGAATTCCGTGAGAACGTCAGGGGCATGGATGTCTTCGTGATCCAATCAACCTGTCGCCCGGTTAATGACAGTATCATGGAACTCCTGGTCATGATCGATGCGCTGAAAAGGGCTTCAGCAAGCCGTGTCACCGCTGTCATGCCCTACTACGGGTACGCTCGCCAAGACCGAAAAGTGGCAAGCCGCGCCCCAATTACCGCCAAACTCGTCGCAGATATAATAACCGCGGCGGGTGCAGATCGCGTCCTGACCCTCGATCTGCACGCCGGTCAGATCCAGGGTTTCTTCGACATCCCGGTGGACCATCTTTATGCTCAGCCCATAATGGCTGACGCCATCAGAGCCGACCATCTCCCAAGCGAATGCACGGTCGTGTCACCGGACGCGGGAGGAGTCGAGCGTGCAAGGGCTTTCGCAAAACGAATTGGAAGCAGTCTTGCCATTGTCGATAAACGCCGCTCCAAACCTAATGAATCCGAAGTGATGAATGTGATCGGCGATGTGGCAGGGAAAGATGCAATCCTGTTGGACGACATGGTCGACACGGCCGGCACCCTATGCAAGGCCGCAGTTGCTCTGGATAACGCAGGTGCCCGCAATATTTACGCTTGCTGCACCCATGCGGTGCTCTCGGGCAGCGCTGTTGACAAAATCAATGAGTCGCCTATAAAGCAGCTTTACGTGACCGATACAATACCCACCGAAGAAAAGAGCGCAAGATGCCCTAAATTGCAGACCGAGTCAGTTGCGCCTCTTCTCGGAGAAGCCATCAGCCGAATACATCGAGAGGTTTCCGTATCGGAGCTTTTCGTGTGACAATAATCTGTTGAAATCAGGTAGCGGCCGGGAACACCAAGAGAAGACCCGGCAAGAACTCTGCCGGAGGAAGAAATGAATAGGATTACAGTTGCTGTGGATCAGCGAGACGAGACAGGAAAAGGGCCGGCTCGGCGGCTAAGGGCCGCGGGACAGATCCCCGCGATATTTTACGGAAGAAAATCCGACCCGATTAAACTCGCAGTTAACGAACACGAATTCAAGAAGTTACTAGAGCAAGCGGGTAGCAATCCTTTGTTCGATCTGCAAATTGGCGGGACAATCAATAGGAGCGCTCTGCTGAAGGAACGGCAGGTCAGGCCTACGGACGGGAAGATGCTGCACCTGGATTTCCAGGAGATCCTGATGGATGAACTCGTTGAGGTTACAGTTCCGCTCGAGTTCGAAGGCAAGGCAATCGGCGTGGAAAAGGGCGGCGACTTTCTGATCGTAACCAGAGAACTTCGCGTGTCGTGTCTGACTGGCAATATTCCGGAAAAGATCGTTGTGGATGTGAGCAGTCTCGAACTGGGACACTCCATTCACGTGGGCGAAATCACCCTGCCGGAAGGAGTTACACCTGACATGGAAGCTGGTGTGGCCCTCGCGTCGGTGACGACTCCCAAGAAAGAGGGAGAAGAAGCCGCTGCAGAAGAACCAGAAAAAGCCGAATAATACGGATCTGCTCTAGAATAAGTAAGATTGGGAGAATCTCTTTTACCGAAGAAGGTTCTCCCCAATTACTCTTCGCCCGGATGCTAACCGGCAAGAACCATCCATAGATTTGGGACCCCTTTCGGTGGGTGGAAATTCCTGCTCGGCCGGTCACCCGAATACCCGCACGGAACCGAATCCGAACCGTCCGCGAATCCGGTCGATTGCCTCGTCCCGACGGCACCTGAGATGACCCTTGGGATCGAAAAGGTCGTCTTGGAAGACCGGAAAACCAATTCCCGAGAGCTTGACTCCCACCTGACGAATCCTCCCTCTGCGGCTGAAGGTTTTAGGAAGAAGCTCATCTATGCTTTTCAAAATGTCGCTGTTCCTGTTCGTGGCGCGGTTCCGCGAAACCGATCTGCTTTTGTCGGTGAAATCCGAGTACCTCAATTTGAGTGTCACTGTGCAGGCGCCTTTTCCATCGGCCCTCAGTCTTGCCGCTAGTTTCTCGCCCATCTCTATGGCCAGCGACCTTATGAGCAAGCGGTCGCTCGTGTCCCTTTCAAGTGTGCGTTCCTTGGAATAGGATTTCTGGCTTTCGTCAGGTTCTGCTTTCAGTGGCCGAGCATCATTGCCGGAGGCAATTTCTACGAGCCGCTCGCCCCACTGGCCCAATAAGGAGCGCATTCCGGCTTTTCCTGTTGACACGAGTTCTGAGACAGTAAGAATTCCTTCCTGTCTGAGAATTTCCTCC
>JACRDE010000397.1 GCA_016212935.1 Desulfomonile tiedjei
GGGCTTCATGAGTCGAACATTAAAGTTCACCGGCTTCAAAGATTCAGGACGGACGGCAGGAGGATGCGCGCTTGTCCCGATTTCGCAGGCATCCAGGTAGTCCTCAATGCTCTTGTTTTTCAGATACTTTACTAGACGGACCTCTTTCCCTTCAGGTCCGAGATTGTGAACTGAAACCTCGTCCATCAGGCGCTTCATTCGGAGAAATCCGCTATCCGGACACGATTCTTTACGATCGCCAATGCAAGGGATCTGCCCTGGATCAATAGGGGTGCCCTTGTCCTTGACGATCACGTTCATGCCTGCGGGAATGCGCTCGCATGAAACGGTGAAGGCCTGCCTATCACCTGGTTCAAACGCATGTACAACGGCATTGGTGACTGCTTCCTCAACGGCCTTTTCTATGCTTTGAAGATCGGATTCAGCAAAACCTATGTTCCGTGAGACTTCTCTGACATAGGCAAGCGCTACGGGCACATATGAAGCGTCGTTAGGAAGCGTCAATTCAGAATAGTCGCATTTGCGTTCCATTTTCGCCGGAATTCCTCTCGTACCGATTTCCGGTCGGTGTCAGATTATCAACTACTGTCCGCCTGAAGGCACACCAATACCATTATACCACGAGACCGGTACGGTATAGTGCCCCTGCTATAGACACCTTCGGCACGGTGTGTTATTAGGTGCCTTACCAATAATCGTTTCAATACATTGAAGGATAGTATAAATCTGGGGATTCTTGGAATGGGAGAGGGAGAATTCAACAGATACCCTGTCCTCCGCGGAAATTCCGCCTGTCGTTTGGATCACTGCAAGAAAGGCTCAAAGCCCCCAGGTGAGTGGCCCGCATGAAATTTTCAGTAATCATTCCGTGCTATAACGAAGTAAGCACAATTTGTGAAATAGTAGCGGCGGTGCGCACCTGTCCGCTGGAAAACGTCGAAATAGTGGTCGTGGACGACTGTTCCACTGACGGTACCAGGGACTTGATCCGTGACAGAATATCTTCCCTGGTGAACCGAGTGGTCCTTCACGAAAGTAACAAAGGTAAAGGAGCTGCCCTCAGGTCCGGTTTCGCTGTTAGTACCGGTGACATCGTCATCATTCAGGATGCAGATCTGGAATATGACCCTCAGGACTACTCCAAACTGGTGGCACCAATCATCTCAGGCAAAGCGGATGTGGTCTACGGATCGAGGTTCATTACCGGAGATCCCCGCCGGGTACTATATTTTCGTCACTATTTGGGCAATCAGTTTTTGACTTTTCTGTCAAACGTGTTCACTGACATTAACCTTACGGACATGGAAACCGGATATAAGATTTTCCGAAAGGAAATACTGGACAAGATCACATTGGAAGAAGATCGTTTCGGATTCGAGCCGGAAATCACCGCAAAAATTGCCAAGCTAAAGCCGAAGATATATGAGGTGGGGATCTCTTACACGGGCCGTACCTATGAAGAAGGTAAGAAAATCACTTGGAAAGACGGGTTACGGGCAATTTGGTGCATTGTTAAGTATGGGCTGAAATAGTCTTTTCCTGGTTGTAGCAATTCCGTAACCACGATTTGCAGACCGACCAATCTCACACGTCCAAAATTGAGCGCAAGTCCTTCCAGGCAGGCAAGACCCCTAAACCGTCGGCGTTCATGACGGCTTTTACGACTGACCTTTCCAAAGCATCCTGCGCCATCAGTGCTATTCTGTTGGGATCCGCGTGATTATCGCCTACGCTGACGACGATAGTGAGGTCCCCGTCCACTTGAGTGTGAAAGGGTCGAATCACCCGGCTCATTCCAAGCGTAGCCTGAGAGGCTATCCTGCACGCGGTAATTTTGTTAAGTCCGGCATTGACGGCAATAACAGCGAGAGTTGTGTTTTCCACGGAGAGTCTTCTGGACTCTGCTTTGCCTTCCACGAGCAATCGGCTCGAGTCGGCCAATTCCAGGGAAACCGGCGATACCCGGGCTCCGGCTAGCAGGTTTCCATTCGTGTCGGTAATGTCACCATATGCATTCAGGATGACGAGCGCTCCGACAACGATTTCACCGGACACGCAAGAAGCGGATCCTTGACCGCCTTTCATGGCATGCTCTATTCCGAAGAGTTTTCCGATACTCGCGCCAGTACCTGCGCCAAAGCTTCCTTGCTCCACCGGCCCGTCTGAGGCCTTTTCGCACGCTTCACGCCCCATAATCCTATCCGGTCGTACAGATCCATCACCCACGTTGAGATCGAAAATTGCAGCAGCCGGGACAATGGGTATTGTCCTACCCACCACCTGAAATCCGACGCCGAGTTCTTCGAGCTTGGCCAGCACTCCTCCTGCAGCGTCAAGGCCGAAAGCGCTGCCTCCGCAGAGACAAATCCCGTGA
>JACRDE010000398.1 GCA_016212935.1 Desulfomonile tiedjei
CGGCTTCCTTTTCTGTAATTGTGAGGATTTAGAGGGGTCACTGGCTCAATGGAGACTTGGTCCTAGAATCGTTTACAGTATCGTAGTCGTCGATGAATCGTTGGACGTAGGCGTCCACCGCTTGTCTGACTCGGTTTGGCAGATCAGAAATCACCGTCATCCCCAGAGACCCCAGTTCCCAGGTGGATGAGCTGGTGGAAATTGAACCGGACCTGGAGAGAGATACCTCCTGTTTCAGTTGAACATCCAGCGAGAAGAAATAGCTCGCCAGGAACTTTATGGTATTCACGCTTACGTAAAGCCAGGGGCGGCCGGGCGTGGATCGCCACTCATCATGGTCGAGTACCCGGATTCCGGCCTGGGAGAGTTTCAATTCAACGTCCTTCTGGAGTTCAGTGACGCTCAAACCGTCTGCTTCGGCATCGGATTTGACAGTCTCCACTATCACAAAGACGCCTGCAAGGTCCCGAAGCGTTTCTCTGGTATATTCGGTTAAGTCCATACTAAAACGTCCCCTTCTATGGGATTATGTCTTACGGTTCTCGAACCGGAGTCAACGGATTCATCGACCGGGACGAGATTTTCTGATCTGAGCGGTAACACACGGGGTGATAATAACACGTGTGGGGTTGTACGTCCCTAATTGTTAGGGAAAGAGCGCTGCTCATTTAGGCAAGGGTGGCTGGAGTGCTCGTCCTCCCCGCGATTGCAAAGAGTGAAATAACGAAGCCATCTCAGGTACAGCAGAAAGTATGCAAGCGACAGGCATGTTCCATGCCCTCAAGAAGAGGGACCGTTACGCTACGCTAACAATGACAGCGTCAGTGTGAACATTTTCGCACGTGAGCACTAGGTTACGAGCAGCTTTGGTTCCCTGATGAAGCCAGGAAACCAAAGCCTGTGGGTCGCTAAATGTAGGGTTTCAGCAATGAGACGCGTGGGTATACTCCCCGAAGATCTCTCTCAGAACATTGCAGATCTCTCCAAGCGTTGCCCTTTCCTTTACGGCTTTGAGAATGGGAGGCATCAGATTTCCGTTAGATTGCGCCGTTTTCCTCAATTCCTCCAGAGCGGCAGTAACGGCGGGGTTGTTTCGCTCCGCCCGAAGCTTTTCAAGTCGCTCGACCTGTCTTTTCCCTACGGCAGGGTCCACCCTGAGCAAGCCTGTCGGGTAGGGGGTGTCGGTCTGGAAGCGGTTTACGCCCACAATCACTCGTTCCCCTGATTCCACAGCTTTCTGAAAGCTATAAGCAGATTCGTGGATTTCGTCCTCAATGTAGCCGCACTCGACCGCTCTGACCGCTCCGCCCATTTCGTCGATTTTCTTGATGTACTCACTCGCACGGCGCTCGATCTCGTCAGTCAATGCCTCTATGTAATATGATCCTGCAAGCGGATCCACCGTGTCTGCGACCCCGGACTCATATCCTATGACCTGCTGAGTCCTCAGCGCAATTTGGACGGACTCTTGACTAGGAAGGGCAAGCGCCTCGTCCCGGGAGTTTGTATGCAATGATTGGGTGCCCCCAAGGACTGCGGACATGGCCTGAAACGCAACGCGCACCACGTTATTCTCAGGTTGCTGAGCGGTAAGTGTGCACCCCGCCGTCTGGGTATGGAATCTGAGCATCATTGCACGCGGATTGGTGGCTCCGAAACGTTCCTTCATGATTGTTGACCACATTCTACGGGCAGCTCTGAACTTGGCGATTTCCTCGAGAAAATCTTGATGCGAGTTAAAAAAGAAGCTCAACCTTTCACCGAAGCTGTTCACTTCGAGGCCAGCATCAATAGCTGCCTGAACGTAGGCTATCCCGTTGGCCAGCGTAAAAGCCACCTCCTGTACTGCCGTGGAACCAGCTTCACGAATGTGATACCCGCTGATGCTGATGGTGTTCCATTGCGGCACATTCTGATTACAAAATGCGAAAATATCAGTAATGATACGCATCGAAGGCTTTGGCGGGAAAATGTAGGTTCCGCGCGCAGGGTACTCTTTTAGTATGTCGTTCTGAATTGTGCCCCTGAGTTTGCTGACATCAGCTCCCTGCTCCTCCGCCGCTGTGATATACATTGCCAGAAGTATCGCGGCCGGAGAATTTATAGTCATGGACGTGCTTACCACGGCCAAGTCTATTCCGTCGAAGAGTCGCTTGATATCCTCAACCGTGTCGATAGCCACGCCGACTTTACCGACCTCCCCGGCGGAGATTTCCATATCTGAGTCATACCCGATTTGAGTGGGCAAATCGAATGCCACGGACAAACCGGTTTGGCCCTGGGAAATCAGGTACTTGAATCGCTCGTTTGTTTCTTCTGCGCTACCGAACCCGGCGTATTGCCGCATAGTCCAGAAGCGGCCTCTGTACATGTTCGGTTGAACTCCGCGGGTGAAAGGATAACTTCCCGGTATGCCCAGACCAGACTCAAGATCCCGCTCATCTGAGTCCCACGGCCAGTAAACGCGCTTCACAGGCAGTTCAGATATAGTATTAAACTCCTGTTGGCGTTCAGGGCGCTTCACCAAGGTTTCCTTAAACTTGGTTTCCCAATTGGTCACTTTGTCTTTGAATTCTTCGGACACCGTTCACCTCCGGAATTTACGAGGCATTACGCATCAATGCGTTACCCGCCGGTTGACGAGTCGAAAACGGTCGCTGTCCCAACGGCTCTTACTCGACACTCTCGAACAACGATCAACTGTGTGAGAGTGCATAACTCTAAGAATGGAAAGAGCTCAGCGCTGCTTTTTTTCTTGTTTCTTTTTGAGCTGCCTCTCGATTTTACAGGAAATCCCCTTGCCTTCCAGACCAGTCTCAAAACAGCCGCCGCACGAGATACACAAAGCTGGAGAGGTATCACCGTTTTTCCATCGTTTGATAAGATGAGGTTCACGAATGAACGGCCTGGACATAGCTGTATAGTCGGCCTTTCCGTCAGACAGGGCGGCCTGGACTGTCCCAAGAGATCTGAAGCCGCCCACTGCGATGACCGGTACTTCAACCGATTCTTTTACGTAACTGGCAAATTCGAGAAAATAGCCTTCGTCCTCCGGGACTTTCTTTACTTTGCGGATCGGCGCCAAGTCCTTCGGAGATGCCGCGCTTCCAGCGCTCACTTCGATGGCGTCTATACCGTCATCGGCGAGACGGCGTGAAACCTGGACGGCTTCTTCGGGAACAAGCCCGTTTTCTACAAAATCATGGGCCGCCAGCTTTATCACGACCGGGAAATCTTCTCCCACTGCGGCTCGCACAGCTTCGAGCACTTCTGCAAGAAATCTATATCTGTTGCTTATGCTTCCACCGTATGAATCTGAACGCTTATTCCAAACAGGAGACAAGAATTGATTTATCCCGTACCCGTGGGCTGCGTGAAGCTGGACTCCGTCGAACCCAGCCTTCTTGGATCTCAGTGCAGCGGCCGCGTATGCTTCCAGCAATTGATGGATTTCGCTTCTGGATACTTCCTTGGGCTTCTTGCCTGTGACAGGGTCCGCAATCGCTGAGGGTCCCCATACCTCGTCCCCTTCCCGAAACAGTTTCACGTTAGCTCGAGCTCCCGCGTGAACTATTTGAGGAATAATTCTCCCTCCCCGGTTGTGCACTATTTCAGCAAGTCTGGAGAGGCCGTCGATCTGACCGTCCTCGTAATTGCCTATCATGTAAGGCAATTGGATACCATTGGTCATCACGTACTGATAACCGGTGACGATCAAACCGATTTCACCCGAACCGAGTTCGCCGTAAAAGCTAACCGCCTGGTCAGTTACATATCCTTTTTCGTCTCCAAGGCCGGTCCATGTCGCGGACCGAACTGACCGATTGGAAAGTTCCAGAGATTTTATAGACGTCTTTTCGAAATGAAGCGACATTAGCACCACCACGCTTAGAGTTGCCCGCCAAAAAGAAGCTGCGGACAAGCCTGTATCGCTAAATGGAGATTAATGTTTCGTCAGACCCCCCAGCCTGACGATACGTCAGTTTATATGCGGGTTTCCACGGACGTATGTCAAGAGCGGAAAACTAAATCGAATCTCAACCACACAACGCTCTAAGGCTCCATGATTCCTGTCGGGTTCACGGAGCCTTGATTTCGGTACTAGCCCAATACTACCAGGACGTCGTTCACCTGATAAGACTCACCTACAGTGGCCTTGATTTCCTTGACGGCCCCGGCTTCCGTAGCCACTACCGGTAGTTCCATTTTCATAGCCTCGATGATGACCAGTTCGTCGTCTTCTGCGACGCTTTCTCCGACTTCCACTTTCACTGCGATCACTTTACCGTTCATCGGCATTAGAATGTCTGCCATAAATACCTCCTCATTGTTTTCAAGCTCAAGAACCGACTAGGCCGCCATAGCACAAGCAACGGCTTAGCCTACATACAAAATCTATATGTGGTTAAGCGAATGGGCTTATCTGGGTATCTCGGGCCTCAATTCCTCGAATTGCAACTCTGCTTGTGCTCTCGGTGAACGCGCATATCAGAATTTCGAGAGTTCATCGCTCTCGTTACGAAACGCGCTCTCATATTCAGAGCCGCCGGAATAGGCACCTCATAATTGCTGGTGAGCCCGGTGCACTCGTAGAGCGCTCAATGAGACTCGCCAGTGGGCTGGCACAACTCCATCAGTATGCTGTGCGTTCCCTTGGGATGCAGAAATGCTATGCTCATCCCGTGAGCGCCTTGTCTAGGGGTTTCGTCGATCAGCTTGATCCCTTTAGCCTTGAGTTCCACCACAGCCTGATGGATGTCGTCCACCTCGAAAGCAATATGATGGATGCCTTCTCCGTTTTTTTCCAGATACTTCTTTATCGGAGAAGCGCCCGACGTATCCTGCAACAACTCAATGGAGCTATCGCCCACTGGTACAAAGCCAATCTTCATACCTTGAAAATCTTCGGTATGGGTCACTTCAAGCGGAAGGCCCTGGGTAAAAAAACTCACAGCCGATTCAAGATCGTTTACAGCGATGCCCAGGTGGGCGATTCGTTTTATTTTCATAACGCGCCCTTGTTCCCTATCAGTAAGACTAGGAGTCACTCGATGATGACGACGGCGATGAACTTGACGAATCCGACGAATTTGAAGAGCCGCCGGAACTCGAAGAATCTGAAGAAGAACTAGAGGTGGATGAACTCGTTGAGGAAGAGCACGAGCTGCCCTTTCCATAATCCGTTACGTACCATCCGGTCCCTTTGAGCACAAACGAAGAATGCGAAATCAATCGGCATGCCTTTCCCCCGCAATCGCAACTCTCAATGGGGGGCTCAGAAATCTTCTGCCATTGCTCGAATTCTCTGCCGCATTTTTCGCATCTGTACTCGTAAATAGGCATTTGACGCAACCTCCGCTTAGCTAGGCTTCTTGACGGTCATTCCATCCAATTGGTGTTGGTATAGATTAATAATATAATCCGTGTTGGTCACTCCGGCAAGTATTTCCCGGGTGATATCGTGAACTATCCGTTCTTCCGTTCCCGCCTCTTCCGGTGCAGCGAAGAAGTCCACGCCGAACTTCCTGAATCGCACGATGTGAGCCAATTCGTGAGTGAGTATGAATAGACCCATTGACCAAAGATCGTGCTTCGAAGATCGCAAGAGAGCGAGAAGTATGTTTGGGTCTTGCAGTACGATCCCATATTTTTCTTCACATGTCGCGGGCCGCCTGGAAATGGGTTTCCGATATCGTACGACGTTAGCGAATGCATCTTTCTCGTACAGCGATACGTCAACCTCTTTTCGCGTGAAGACACCGTAGGGATTCCTTCTCCACTCGTCTTGAGGGAGACAAAAGTACCCCGTGGTCAGTCTCTCGGCCAAGGCGGCCGCCCTACTGATGATTGTAAGATCGGACCTTGTGAAGAGCCCCGCTGTGTGCATGACCGGTTACTTGTTCTTATGTCGCTGCTTAGCTCGAAGCTTCTTGTGTTTATGCTTCCGCATTTTTTTTCGACGTTTTTTTATTATGCTCCCCATTAACACCTCTCGGGCATTTGTGAAGTGTATACAACTACCACGACACGGCCCGCGTGTCAATACGCCTCGGCTGAAAAACAGTATGGCCGTCCGTACTGGAGGAGCGGCTTTTCTTCCTGCGACAGCCAATGGTACTTCCATGATACAATATCTTTCGGATAAGTCGAGTTGTCGAGTTGCCAAGTCCATCGATTTTGCCTCGGGATGTCCGCAAAGATTCCGGTAATCCGATTAGTAAAAGACGATCAAGCCGGTGTACAGAAGTGCAATTTTCTTGACATCGATAGTAAAGTAAAATATAAATCATACAAGACATTCTTCATAGTTAGGCAGTTTTTTCTTGGGGAGACGCCATGCGCATTACTACAACAAGCAGATATGGGGTAAGGGCAATATTTGACGTGGCATATCACGGGGGCGGCCAGCCCACGCAGATCAAGGACATTTCAAGACGCCAAAAGATATCTCAACGGTACCTGGAGCAGATTTTCAACAAACTCTTGAAGGCCGGGTTGCTAAAGAGCAGGCGCGGGCCGCGCGGGGGATATATGCTGTCCAGAGATCCTTCCGAGATATCCATCGGTGACATCATTACCGCCGCACAAGGACCGATTGTGCCGGTGAGATGCCTTGCCTTCGAGGAACCTAAGAAGAAGGACTGCGACATCATGAACGGGTGCATTACCCGCCATGTGTGGCATGAAACTCAGAAAATACTGGTCGATTACTACAGTTCGGTTTCAGTAGCGGATCTGTGCGCCCTGGCGCGTAAAGAGGGCGTTTCAAGAGACCTGGATCACAAGTATATGTACTTTATTTAGTCGGAAATCGGCATGATTAATCGAAACGGTCTGACATCATTCATAGGAAATACTCCGCTCATTCGGCTGACATTTCCTGACGGCTCCGGTGGAGCCCAAATATGGTGCAAACTGGAATTTATGAATCCCGGCGGTTCATGCAAGGATCGCACTTGTCTGGGGATTCTTGAGTCCATGGAATCGACAAAAATGCTCAAGCCGGGCGATGCATTGATAGAGGCGTCCGGCGGCAATACGGCGGTGAGCCTTGCCATGATCGCCGCGGCCAGAAAATATCCGCTGACCATTGTCATGCCGGATACTGTCCCGCCGGAGCGGAAACGCCTTCTTTCAGCTTATGGAGCGAATCTGGTCTTGACTCCCCCCGCGAACGGCATGAAGGGATCAATCGCCAAGGCGCTTGAAATTGCCGAATCCAAGAAGCGGATTTTCATGATCAACCAATTCGAAAATCCGGCTAATCCGGAGATTCATCGACGAACCACTGCCGCCGAGATTTTGAGAGACCTCGGCAGGGTACCTGACGTCTTGGTGGCCGGAGTGGGTACTGGTGGGACCATCACTGGCGTGGGCGAGGTATTCAAAGAAAAGAACCCTCACACCAGGGTGGTTGCCGTGGAGCCCTCCGACTCAGCGATCCTTTCCGGCGGCAACCCGGGCCCCCATAGGATTCCAGGGATTGGAGCAGGATTCGTCCCGCGAGTTTTGAACACAGACATTATTGACGATGTGGCAGTGGTCACATATCAAGAAGCAGTGAAAGCGGTGAAGACGCTTGCCGAAAAAGAAGGAATTTTTGTTGGCCTTTCTTCAGGGGCGGCTTTGCACGCGGCCATGAGACAGGCGCAAAGACTTGACCCAAAAAAGGTTGTCGTAACAATACTATGCGATGCTGGCGAGCGATATGTCTGTTCGTGGCCATAGAAGAATTCCCTACTGAACTGTCACCATCCTGTCCTTGCCTACAGAGACCTTAGGCCTTATAATTCGGCCTCGGGAATATTGCGCGCCGTAGCTGAGCTACAGTCTGAATAGGTTCCCGAAACGATTACATGGGCCATTCCGAAAACAAAAACTTAGAGCGAATTTTTCAGCGGCTTGCCCTCTGCCTTCTGGTTCTGGCTTCGCTTTCAGGCTGGTCTGTTCATTCTTTTGGAGAAGCAGGAGTGACGGCCCCTGATTCAAGACGCGCTGGGGGGGCGACGAACGAACCGAGTTTTGAATCTGGTGTTGTCAGCGCTCTCTCGCAACACGAAAGCACCCGGTACGCTGCTGCTGCGACCGGCGGGAGCAGGTCTGATCGCCGCCCAGGCGGAAGCGACAAGAAGACCGCGGACGAAAAGGTGTGGAGAAGCGAAGACCTGGATTTGCTGGCCGTGGGAATGGGCATAGGCGACGTGGACGGGGACGGGAAAAACGAAATAGTAGTGATTGACCCTACTACTGTTTACGTTTATAGAATCACCCCCGAGCATAAGCTTGCTCTTGTCTGCGACTACTCACCCGATGGCCTGGAATTAAAGAGCGTCGACGTCGCACAAGTGCGCAAGCAGGGCAACTGCAGAATTTACGTTTCAGCCCAGAATCGTGGCTCTGTGACCTCTCTAGTACTGGAATACAGGGCGGGGGCTCTGGTTCCGGTGGCCACAAGTGTTCCCTACTTTCTGAGAATTCTTGATTATCCGACTCATGGCCCGTTTCTCCTCGGTCAGAGGAAAGGGCTGGTCAAGATGTACGACGGCCCCATATTGAAGATGGTCGACAAGGGAGATGATGTCGAACCCCAGGGGCGTTTCGGTGTTCCCCTGAAGATACCGATTTTCGGTTTTGCCATCGGAGACCTTGAAGGCAAGCAAAAGCCGCTCATTGCTGTTTACGACAGAGAAGATCATCTAAGGGTGTATGAGCCGTCGGGTAAAAGGCTTTTTGTCTCGCAAGACTACTACGGTGGCTCGGATGTCCTTCTGAAGACCGGAGGTCCCGAAGTCAGGAAGGACGCCATGCGAAGCGCTATTGAGCCGGACAAAGAGTTTTTCAGGCCTCGCATCCTGGCCAAGGACCTGAGAAAGAATTCCGTCTACGAGATCCTGGCTATCTCGCATGCATCCAAGACGAAGCGAATGCTTAGCCATACCAAAATGCTTGAAGAAGGCAGGGTGGTTGGTCTGACCTGGAACGGGGACGCGCTGGTAGAAAGCTGGGCTACACCGAAAATTCAAGGAATGATTGCAGACTTCGCCATTGAGTCAATTCCAGGATTCACGGGAGAACGGCTGATCACTCTGGAACGCAAGAAGACGGACTGGCTGGCGTTTCTTCGATCAAAGAGTCAGATAAGAGTGTACGATCTGCACGCTCTCATGGCTGAAGGGACTCAGAAGGGAAGCAGAGAGGACTAGTCGGAGATTTGGCCTCCTATGGCGCGGCCCAGCCTAACTTCCATTGGAAAAGATCATATCGACTTCGCCGATTCTTACGCGGTCCCCGGCTCGAAGTGCGGAAATCCGGATTTTGCGATTGTTGACGGAGAATGCCGAACCTTCATCAAGGACGTAGAATCTGAACCCGAAGCCGGTTTTTTGTACCACCGCAGCGAAATCTTTCATGCCCCTGGAGCGCACCGTCAAGTCGCATTTCCGCGAAGGGCCGATCAGACAAGGCGCTGAATCCAGGACAAGTACACTCCCTGCCAATTCTCCTGAAGTTATTAGTAGCTGCCCATCTCTCGACAGACCTTTCGCTATGCCGAAAAACAAGCCGATCAGGCCTCCGAAAACCAAGAAGCAGATTACCCTGCTTACCCATGGTAGCTCTATCCCGTGCCCTAGAAGCACTAGCTGGATCGGATCGAACAACAAACCCGAAATGGCGCCGCTCACAAGGGTGCCAGTAATCACCGCCATAAAAGTTCCAGCCTCCTTGTTCACGATCAGCAGGGTGACAACTCCAGCGGAAAACAAACACCACGAAATTGATCTGCCTGCAAGAATAGAGATAAAGCCGATCCCTCGATCAAACCCTGAGGCTGCATGTGCCGCAGAGGAGAACCAGCTGAAGACAACTTGAGCAGGAATCATGATAAAGAACGTCGCGGCGAAAACCACTCCGAACCCAGAAACGCCCAAAATAATTGATTCGACAGCACTCTTGCGGCTGACCGAGTCGATGAACACCAGAGCGGCGGCAATCAGCCCTAGAACCGCGGGGCAAAGGAATGCATTTGCAGGGACCACCCTTGCCGCATCGCCGCCCTCCTGAAAGAACGGCTCGCCTACTACCCAGCCCAGCAGGGCCGCGACAGAGCATGTCAATGCATACCCAGCGGGGCTCAGACACAGAAACTCTCGAAGTTTTCTATCCATTGTTCTGGAGGACTTTCGGCTGTAGCCTAGTTCGACTTCGTGCGTATCAGATGGAGCGTGTGCGGGTCGACTCAGCAAGCCCAGCCACTCGTACTGGTTTCAAGGCATCGAGTCACGGCTCGCAACCATTCACGTACGCGGGGGAAGAGATCGCTCCCAACGATGTCATTGCGAGCGAAGCGAAGCAATCTCAAAAACTCGAACGATGGAGATTGCTTCGTCGTTTCACTCCTCGCAATGACAGTCTCTTGCTCACACGCTTTCCCGCTCGTAAGTAAACGGACACCACGGCTCCATTTTGTGATTGCAGTTGCAGATCCGAAATTATATTAAACAAGCAGCCCTCGCCAGACAACTGGTTTGAGGTAGAATATCCTTGACACCGTCTCACGAGCCGATGAATAATCGGTGATAAGTGAGCTATAGGATTTGAAAAAAACTGGACCAGACAAAACCGGGTTGGGAGCAATGCCGTCAATTTACGACATCTATGAGAGAAAAAACTATCGGAACAAAATCCCGCTGGCCCAGTCGGTCAGTTTTGAGGTTGAGGTCCGCGAGACTAACCTTTACATTCAGGCTCACGGCGACCTGAGCGCAAAAGCAAAAGACTCGGTGTTTCGCTATCGATACCAAATTGAAGAGTATCTCCGACAGCATCCGGCTTTCCGTGAGACCACCGTTCCGATCCAGATCTACGCTTCTGCTCCGGAGATAGTCCGTTACGCCGATCTTTCCAGCCGATGCACTGGGGTTGCGCCAATGTGTTGTCTCGGCGGTGCGATAGCTGATTTCGTTGGCAGGGATCTGTCGGCGGATTCCGCTAACATTATTGTATCCAGCGGCGGTGATTCTTATATCAGGAGTTCGTACCCCCTGGATGTCCGTATTTATGCTGGCGAATCGCCGATTCACGATCGTCTGATTTTGGCACTCCCTGCTTACAAGGGATGCTTCGGTATTTCCACCTATGCTCCCGATCGCGGCGTCAATTCGATAACAGTGATTTCCAGGTCTGCATGTTGGGCCTCAGCGTTTGCTGCCGATATTGGATTGCGCCTCTCCGGCGGAGAGAAACTGGCTTCCGTACTGAACAGGGTTGCCGACTATACCGATGTGGGAGGCGTGATAGTTATTACTGGATCCACCGTCGTGGTCGGAGGAGAAATGGTGTTAAGATCGGCCAACGGAAGTTCGGCAGGTTGAACGACGAGCAACAAGATGAAAATAGGAGTTGTATCGGACACTCATCTAAGGATCCCCAACGAAGTGCTTGATTTCATTCTGGAGGAAGTGTTCAGGGACGCAAGCATGATACTCCACGCTGGAGACATTATAGGTCGCAAGGTGCTGGATAGATTGGAAGAACGCGAGGTGATCGCTGTTTGCGGTAACATGGATGATTTTGAAGTGGCGGAAGCCCTCCCTCAGACGCGAATCATCTCTGCTGCGGGAAAAAGTATAGGATTGATCCACGGTTGGGGTGCGAAGGATGGGCTCGAAAACAGAATTATCGAAAAGTTTGCAGATGAGAAACTTGACCTCATTGTTTATGGACATTCGCACGTGCCATTATGGACCAGGTTGAGCAATGTCTATCTGTTCAATCCTGGATCTGCGAGTCAGAACCGTTACTCAGATCAAGCCACGGTTGGGTTGATTGACATTACTAACGATACGATCAGCGCAAAAATACTGACCTTGCAGAAGAGTGCAGGCAAGAGATTCGCCACAATCTCATGAAGGAATCACATGGATAGGATTTGGGCTCCTTGGAGAATAGATTACATAGTAGGTGGAGAGAGGGAACCAGGATGCATATTTTGCACGAAACCAGCATCCGACAATGACGATGCCAATCTTATCGTTCACCGAGCCGAAGGCGCGTTTACCATGATGAACAAGTTCCCTTACAACAACGGTCACGTTCTCGTGTCCCCTTACAGGCACGCGCCGGACATCTGTGCTCTGAAACCCGAAGAAAATAGTCTTATGCTTCAGGAAGTTTGCCGGGCCATTCAGGTTATAAGAGACGTCATGAAGGCTGAAGGCTTCAACATAGGTATTAATTTGGGGGCCGTAGCCGGCGCAGGCATCGAAGAGCACGTCCATTATCATATCGTTCCCAGATGGAACGGGGACACCAACATCATGCCCGTGCTGGCAGACGTCAAGATTATTCCGGAGCATCTCGTGAGCACGTGTAGAAAGCTCAGAGACGGATTCAATCGCCTGTTCCCGGAAAGTTCAAGAGAGGTGAAGAAATGAGGCTGATCAGAAGGCTCATAGAACTGGCCTTTGTCCTTTTCGTGATTTCGCTGTTTATGAAGAACAAAGACATTACGCTTCAAATCGATTACTACGGCCTGAAGGAGCCGATAAAGGTTGCCTTTTGGGAACTGGTGACTCTGTGTGTGTCTCTAGGCATCATCATCGCCGCTCTCGGCGATTTCATCACCCAGCTGAAATGGGTACGAGAGCGACGCAGAATAATCAAGCGTGATCAGCAACATCAGGGGGAAGTGGATGGCTTGAATGCCAAGCTCTTGCAATTGCAGGAAGCAAATCTACGCTTGAAAAAGGAGGCGGAAGCGAAAAGCAGGGAGCTTGACGGCTTACGTCTGCAAGCGGTTCCCCAAGCGACCGAATCATCCCTGGTCCGTGACGCGAAAGGATCTGCAACCACTCCGTGAAGTGCCGGAGCCACAAGGTCTCCAAGCACGGCGTAATATTACGGATTTTTCGTTGAGCCCTCTTTCAGGCGATTCCTGCCGATGAGACAAAGGATAGCGGAAGGAAACTGCCTGAAATCATGTGGGTGCATGTAACCTGAGTGAAGGATATACGGTAACGAACAGCAACTTATGGAAATCATTAGGGTTCGTGAGAAGATTTATCAAACTTTCAGCAGTCCCTCGGTAGCTCTGGGAAATTTCGATGGCGTTCATCTGGGACACCAGGAGATTCTCAGAAAGACAGTGGAAACCGCGCACAATAAGGGGCGGGACGCCATAGTGTACACTTTTGACCCGCACCCCAGGCTGGTATTGAACAAGGCTCAAGATGTTCCTCGAATTACCACGCCACGGGAGAGGATTGATCTACTTGAGTACCTTGGCCTGGACGTTCTGGTGCTCGCAGAGTTCACTTTGGAGTTTGCGGCACAGACGCCGGAAGACTTCGTGCAGAACGTGCTTGTAGAAGAATTGGGCGTAAGAAACCTTTTCATAGGTAACAATTACCGCTTCGGCAAGGGGCGGGCCGGCACTCCTAACA
>JACRDE010000386.1 GCA_016212935.1 Desulfomonile tiedjei
CTTGTCTCCGGACCAAAAGTTGGTGGAGCTTGTTGAATATGCAGATCATCCGTGGTTCGTGGGGTGTCAATTCCATCCCGAGTTCAAATCACGTCCAATGGATTCGCACCCTCTGTTTGCTTCCTACATAGAGGCATGCCTGAAATACAAGAACAGAAAGGCGGCCGGTGAAACCGAGTCCCCTCAGGCACGAGGGAAGCAACCAAAATTGGAAGTGGTGCGTAGACCAAAGTCCCGTTCCAAAAGGGTCTGATCCTTCAAGAAAGCGGATACGAGGGCATCAAAAGCTTAGTTAGGGCCATTCCATCAAGTCCAATCATTTTCTTCTGCTGCCGGAGTTGGCGAGATCTACGCTGGTGCGACACATACTTCGTGCATAATTGCATGCTTACGGGAGCGCCTACATTCCCATTGCCACTGAAAAGATTCTAGGCGATATTCAGATGTTTCATGCCATTTCGCTTTCAAATATGTAAAATCGGGGAGGCACTTCTTGTAAGAAGTTCCTCCCCGAACCCCACCTCAAGAACTTATAGCACTCGCCGGAACCCCAAATTTCCATTCAGGAAATGGGGGTTCCGGCAAATGATAGAAGTTTTTGGAAGGGGGTTTGGGGGCATAGGCGCTAACTTAAAGAATGGGCTCGCGTTATTTCAACTACTTAGCCAAGTGCAACACCGTCACCCCGGCGAAGGCCGGGGTCCAGAATCCGTTTTAAAAGACTGGATTCCGGCCTTCGCCGGAATGACGGATAAAGAGCCGAACATCCACAAGTTAGCGCATATGGGGTTTGGGGGGGAAACTCTTTACTTAAGAGGGTCCCCCCAATCTTGCTTCTTTGAATGCGCATTAGTATCAGAAGAGATTGCCCGGAGGAGATTTATGGACAACAGCTTGGGGCAGAGCCCTGCGTTGGAGATTGGAAATCGCAGTTTTGGAACCGGTTTGTTTCTCATTCTGGGTCCGTGTGTAATAGAGTCCGAGGAACTCACGCTCAGTATTGCTCGCCGAATCGCAGAAATAAGCCGCTCCACAGGAATTCCCGCAATATTCAAGGCTTCTTTCGACAAGGCCAATCGGACGTCCATTGATTCGTACAGGGGTCCGGGTATGGAGAGGGGACTTCAGATTCTCGCTCTGGTGAAGCGAGAGACCGGCCTCCCTTTAATTTCGGATATTCACACTCCCGATCAGGCTGTGCCTGCTGCTGCGGTCCTTGACGTGATTCAGATTCCGGCGTTTCTCAGCCGACAGACCGATCTTCTCGTTGCTGCCGGGCGCACGGGCCGAACCATAAACATCAAGAAGGGGCAGTTCCAGTCGCCCGAGGATATGGAGCACGCAATCAACAAAGTCCTTTCGACCGGTAACAGCAGGATCATCCTCACGGAGCGCGGAGCGAGTTTCGGGTATCAGGATCTGGTGGCAGACATGCGGTCCATAGTGAGGATGAAGGGGTTCGGCTTCCCGGTGGTTTTCGACGCAACTCATTCGTCCCAGTTTCCGGGCAAGGGAAATGGCCGTTCCGGAGGGAACCGCGACTTTGTCTCTCCTCTTGCAATGGCAGCTGTGGCTGCGGGAGCTGACGGAGTCTTCATGGAGACACACCCCGATCCTGATAACGCGTTATGTGACGGGCCCAACTCCCTGCCTTTGTTCCAGGTAGAGCAACTTGCGGTCACTCTGCGCGAGATCTGGAAGATTGCCGCAGCGAATAGCGCGCAGCCGGTTCGTCCGGTCTCCGAGCAGGTGGAGTCTCATGGACCTTCGCTCCAGGAAAAATTAAAGAAGATTCGCCTGATTATTTTTGACGTAGACGGAGTGCTCACGGATGGACGGATCACCTTTGGGAGCGGTCAACTTGAGATAAAATCCTTTAATGTTAGAGACGGACATGGTATAAAGATTGCTAAGAGATGTGGACTCGAGATCGCGTTTGTTACTGGACGGAGTTCCGACGTCGTCAGCAGGAGAGCTCAAGACCTAGGTATTGAACGACTTTACCAGGGTATGTGGGACAAAAGACCGGCCTTGACCGAACTTATGGAAGAGCTCAAACTTTCTCCCGATCAAGTGGCAGTGGTAGGCGACGACGTAGTGGATATTCCACTTATGAGGCGAGTCGGCGTTAGTTTCACGGTACCTGAGGCGCCCGAAAACGTGCGCAGCGAGGTTCAGGTGATCACCCGGAATAACGGCGGGTGCGGAGCCGCAAGGGAAATCGTGGAAATGATTCTCAAGGCTCAGGACAAATGGGATTCGGCAATGGCGCGGTATTACGAGTAGGGAAAAGGGTCTCCTGGCCGAAACACAGTATAGGCACCCGGGTACCCTGAGATCGCATCTTGAAAATGGGAGCTTTCGGCCTCAATATATGAGTGGAATAGTAAATCCCTAACACTCTGCGGGCGTTGAATGAATCACAAGGAAATTGAACGCTGGCATCGGCTCAGAAATCTAAAACGGGCCGCCCAGGTCATGGTAGTTGCTGCGGTTGTTTTAGTCGTTTCCGGGTATGCAGCGTCCAGGTTTTTTCACGATACTTCCGGAAACTTTGAAGCCAAGTCCACTGGTGGCGCCGGCATGCGGATCGAGAAGTTTTCTTATTCATCCCCCGGAGCTCATCCCTGGGAACTGGAAGCACTATCCGCAGCGGCATCGACATCCTTGGACAAGGTGACGCTGACCCAACCGCGCGTGGTCTACAATGGCGGTCGCGGTGGAAAGATTTTTCTGACGGCTGACACGGGCGATCTGGACAAATTGAGCAGCAATGTTATCGCCAGGGGAAACGTCACTATCCGGTACGAGGATTTCGTCTTCGCCGCGGGTGATATAAATTACTGTCAGGAGAAAAAGATAGCCGAGACGGCGTCACCCGTTTCTCTGGAAGGAGTTGATTTTCGCCTGGAAGGAAAAGGATTGAAGATGTCCATCCAGGACGAAGAGATCGTCATAGAACAGGACGTTAAGGCCCGTTTATTCAATGTCAGATGGGCGGAGCCGAACAAGGTGCCGATGTGAAAGGGAAGAGTTTCCTGATCAAGTATTCGGCAACCGGTTTGATCATTGCTCTGCTGCTGAGCTTCTCAGCGACAGCTGCGGAAAACGAGAACAAATCGAAAAGGCCAAACCGGGATAGCGGCGTTTTCAAATCTGCAACCGCTTCGGGAAGCGTGAAGGTAGCCCAGGCGGAAAAGGATGCGGTTTCGCTGGGGGAGATCTCGGATCAGCCCATAGACATAAACGCGAAGAAGGTTACTGCAAAAAAGACGCAGAACGGACAGGAAATCACCTTCGAAGGTAACGTGACGGCAAAACAAGGTAATGTAACCTTGACGTGTGATCGGCTGATAGTGCTTTACGATCAAAAGAAAAAAAACGGATCGGAACCTCAGGACCGACCAAAGAAGAACCCCAAGGATCTGCAGGGATCCAGCGTGTTCAAATCAGCGATAGCGTCGGGAAACGTCAAGGTTGTCCAAAACGAATTAATGGCCGTTGCCGGAAAGGCGCTGTTTGAAAGCGCAAAGAAGACCATCACCCTCAGCGAGAGTCCCAAGATTTGGATGGGCCCGGACTGGATGGTGGCCCACACGATCGTGATTTACATAGACGAGAATCGAGCGGAAATGGATAATGGCAGGGGCTCAATAAATCCGAAAAGGGAGAGATAGCGTAAGCGCGAGAGCACGAGAACTCAGGGCTCGGGGCTTGGTCAAGGCATACGGCGGCCATCGCGTCGTAGACGACGTTAGCCTGCGAATCAGCTCGGGCCGGGTTGTGGGGCTGCTGGGCCCTAATGGAGCCGGGAAGACCACCACCTTTTATATGATTACAGGGTTGGTCAAGCCTGACAGCGGAGAGGTTTACCTGGACGACCAGGACATCTCTCAGTTGCCGGTTTACCTGAGAGCCAGGCTGGGGATCAACTATCTGCCGCAGGAAACGTCTGTTTTCAGGAAGCTTACGGTGGCAGAGAACATCATGGCGATTCTGGAGACTGTGGAGCCCGAAAAGAACCGGCGCAAGGAAAGGCTTGAACAGCTACTGGCTGAATTGGATATCACTCATCTTCGGGATCAGCGAGCGGAGAGTCTTTCCGGCGGCCAGAAACGGCGCCTGGAAATTACTCGGGCACTGGTTACTGATCCTGATTTCATCCTTCTGGACGAACCCTTTGCCGGGCTCGATCCCATAGTGGTGTTGGAAATCCAAAAGATCATCTGGAAACTCAAGGACAGAGGCATAGGAATCATAATCACCGATCACAACACTAGAGAAACACTAGGAGTATGTGATATAATATACCTGTTAGATAGAGGCCGTATTCTGGAAGAGGGAGATCCCCAAACCATAGCATCGAGCGAACGAGCCAGAGAAGTGTATCTCGGCAAGCAATTCAGTATGTGATAACTACGTCAAATGGCATTAGAAATCAAACAACAGTTGCGTCAGACCCAGCAGCTGGTCATGACGCCGCAGCTTCAACAGGCGATCAAGCTTCTCCAGTACAACCACCTGGAGATTGTTGAAGCGCTGGATCTGGAGCTCAAAGAGAACCCTCTCCTTGAGGTGTCGTCTCTTGACGAGCCGTTCACAGACAAGGACCAGGATGCCGACAACAGAAATGACCTGAATAAATTGGAGGAAATGGTCAAAGAAGATCGTTCCGAACGCGACATTTTTGACATCGATTGGGAGAATTACCTGGAGAGCTATGGAGCCGATTATGCTCCAGCTCAGAGGGATTTTTCCGAGCGTCCGCCAATCGAAAACGTGGTCAGCTACAAGGAGAACCTTTTCCAGGCTTTGGTGCGCCAGTTGCGCCTTAGCCACATAGAGGGGGAAGACCGCAGAATTGCTTTTGAGATCATCGGTAATATAAACGACGACGGCTATCTTGAAATGTCGGTGGAGGAGTTGGCTGAGTCTCTTCAGGTTCCTGCTGACCGAGTGCTCCGAGTGCTCATGGAGGTTCAGAGTTTTGACCCTCCAGGAATTGCTGCCAGAAACCTGCAGGAATGTCTGCTCAATCAGGCCTATGCTCTGGAACCTCCACATCTTCTGGCGGCTAAAATTCTCGAGGAAGCTTTTGAGCCGTTCCAACAGGGCAAAATGGATCAGGTTGCCCGAAAATTGAAAACTTCCATAGACGAGATAAAGGACGCTGCCAGAATAATTGCTCGTTTGGATCCCAGGCCTGGCAGGACGCACTCAAACCAGGATACTATTTACGTAGTCCCAGATATCTTTATAATGAAGATAGGGAACGAGTATTCCGTGGTGCTCAACGACGACGGTTTGCCCAGGCTTAAAGTAAGCTCCTTTTACCAGAAAGAACTTCATTCCAACGGGTCCGGTTCTGGGTTGGCCAAGGATTACATCCAGGAAAAGATGAGAGGGGCACTGTGGCTGATCAAGAGTATCCATCAGCGGCAGCGAACCATTTATAAGGTGACCCAATCTATCATAAAATTTCAAAGGGAGTTTTTCGACAAAGGAATAGACTACTTGAAGCCGCTGATCTTGAAGGACATAGCCGATGATATTGATATGCATGAATCAACCATCAGCCGTGTCACAACAAACAAGTATGTGCACACCCCACGGGGAATTTTCGAGCTCAAGTATTTTTTTAATTCCGGAATACGCCACGGGGCAGATGTCATTGCATCCGAATCGGTCAAGAACCAGATTCTGCGAATTGTCAAAAACGAAAACCCGAAGAAGCCCGCCAGCGACAAGCAAATCGTGGAGAATCTGGCAAGGTTTCAAATACATATTGCCCGTAGGACAGTGGCCAAGTACAGAGAAATCTTGGGGATTCCTCCTTCAAGCAAGAGGAAGAAAAAATTCTGAGCTGCGGGATCTTCGGCAAAGGTCGTTGAGGAGGTAAGTTTTATGCAACTTTCAGTCACATTCCGGCATATGGAGCCTTCAGAGGCACTAAAAAACTACGTTCAGGAAAGAACGAACAGATTGACCAGGTACATAGATAAGCCCCTTGAAGCCCAGGTCGCTCTGACAGTAAACAAGTTTCGCCAAATCGTGGACGTCGTCATAAACGCCAACGGCATTCGCATCGCTGGACAAGAAGCCCATGATGACATGTACGCGGCCATAGATCTGGTCATGGACAAAATCGAACGACAGGTAAAAAAGTACCGAGAGAAAATCAGGCATCACAAACCAGCTGCTGCCGGCAGGGAAATCCGCTGGCGAAGAGACATCTACGGGCAAGAGAGTTTTGAAGACGATCGCGAGCCTGTGGTAGTGAAAACTGAGAATTATTTCGTAAAGCCAATGTCCATAGACGAAGCGGCTATGCAAATGGACCTGTCTCAGCAAGATTTTCTGGTGTTTAACAACGCCTTGACTCAGATGGTTAACGTGCTCTACAGGAGAAAGGACGGGAATTACGGTCTGATCGTTCCTCAGAGCTCATAGACTGCAGCCATCACGGGTTTACCCGTAAACTAACTTGACCTTAGACTCATGCCCGGCTTTGGATGATTCCAGCCGGGCTAATTCAATATGAGCGCAGGAAAGCGGATCGAAAATATCTTGAAAAAGGCTTGAATAGAATGACTTTGATATTTGATTCGCGTGTGTGCAACTCATACGAGTGGTTTGAATGAGAATCTTAGATTTTCTGATACCTGACGGTATTATTTCGTCTCTGGCGGCAAAATCCAAGGAACAAGTCCTAGCTGAACTCGTGGGGCCTATTGCCGATGCAAACCCCAGCATAAACAAAGAGCATCTGATCGAAACTTTGGTTGGCAGAGAGAACCTCGGTAGCACAGGAATCGGCGGAGGGGTAGCCATTCCGCACGGTAAACTTGACGGCCTGAAAGGGCTGGCTGCCAGCTTCGGCAAGAGCGACCAGGGTGTAGACTTCAGTTCGATGGACAACAAGCCGGCTCATCTATTCTTCTTGCTGGTGGCGCCGAAGAATTCGGCAGGTGACCACTTGAAAGCGCTGGCTAGAATCTCCAGGTTGTTCAAAGACCCCCTGCTCAAGGCCGGACTACAGCAGGCCAATTCCGCAGAAGAAATTTACAAGATTCTCGAAGAATTTGATCTGAGAGTGCCCTGATCCATCAAGATAGCAGGAACCATCACCTTTTGTATTTAACTCTACCTTCAGCGTACAGATCGTTGCCTTGACTGTCTGTGGCCACGATGAGGGGCATATCTTCCACTACCAGTCTGCGGACTGCCTCGGTTCCCAGGTCTTCCCACGCTATGATTTCAGCCTCCTTTATGCAAAGTGAGATGAGTGCCCCCGCTCCGCCCACCCC
>JACRDE010000387.1 GCA_016212935.1 Desulfomonile tiedjei
GAGAATCTTTTGCACGATGGGGAGACGACGTCTTTCCGCGTTTCACTGAGCCAAAAAGCACTAGACCTGATCTATGCTTACTGCTCACAGGGAAGCGATCGCTTCGACAGCGAATCCACCGGCAAGCATTTTTTGGGGACTCGTTGGAAAGACCGTATTTCCATGATTGAATGTGGCGAGAGAATCGCTTATGCTGAATCAAGACGGATAGGATTAGTGTGGCTGTCGGTGACAGTACTTGATAAAAACGTTGTGGCAGAATGATACAAGACCCGATTTTTATTACGGTTCATTAGTCGCAAGAGGTATGTAGAATTGCGTGTGTTACTCATCAATAGCAACAGAAAGGTCGACCTTTTAGCCGCGCCCCCTTTGGGAATTTGTTATGTGGCCGGAGCAGCCGAAGCGGCAGGACATGACGTGAAAGTACTCGACTTGTGTTTTGCACCTGGAAACTTCGGCAAGACAATAAAAAAAGCTGTTGAATCCTTCCGGCCTCAACTGATAGGAATCTCGGTCCGCAACATAGATAACGTCAACATGATCCATTCGGTGTGTTATCTGCCTGAGATAACTAGAATAGTTCACCAGGTTCGGCGGTGCGCCGATGTTACCCTTGTTGTAGGTGGATCGGGCGCGAGTCTCATGCCGGCGCAGGTCATGCGGCTTCTGAGCCCTGATTACATAGTCGTCGCTGACGGTGAGGTCAGCTTCGTTCGTTTGCTGGATGCTCTCGAAAATGGACGATCTCCCCAGGGGATCCCTGGTGTTGGCATGATGGTGGACGGCAGGTTTCATCTTACAAAGCCTGAATTGACAGATTTTGCAGCAGCAGCGCCGGATCTGGGCAGATGGATAGATTTGAAGCCGTACCAAAAAATTGGGAGCAGTTACAATTTACAAACCAAGCGGGGATGCAGACAGCATTGCATCTACTGCACCTATAACCAGGCTCTTGAAGGAAACAAACTGCGATTGCGGTCTCCTGTAGACGTAGTGGACGAAATTGAAGAAGCCCTGCTTAAGTACGGTCCGAAGTCATTTGAATTTGTCGATTCGGTCTTCAACGATCCTGTTGACCATTCTGTAGCTATCCTTGAGGAAATAATACGCCGGCCATGGAAAGCGGAATTCACCGCAATGGGCATGAATCCCAAGCAGCTGGACAAGCAATTCCTGGGGCTCATGTGGCGTGCGGGCTTCAGAGCGTTCATGATCACTCCGGAGTCTGCTTCTCCCACGATGATAAGAAATTACCGAAAAGGGTTTTCTCCTGACGATATTTTTAGTGCAGTCGAAGCCATAAATCGCACCGCATTTGCTGCCTGGTGGTTTTTCATGATAGGCGGCCCGGGCGAAAACAACCGTACCCTCCAGGAATCGTTGGATTTTGCATTGAAATACCTGCAGAAAAACGGTAGGCCAGTTACTCATGTGGCCCATTTCTTTACAGGCGTCAGAGTGTATCCTGGGACCGCGCTCTGGGACATAGCATTCAAAGAGGGTTTTGTGCGGGACGATACGGATGCGTCTGATACGCTTTGGTATCTTTCGGAGGATCTGGATCTCGAGGAAGCGGTAGAGCAGATGTCGGCGGCGGCAGCGACCTGCCCAGAGGTCTATTTGGGGTTTGATGAGCGAGTGCTGATGTTTTCTAAGGCTGCAGCAATGGTTTTCAAGCTTCTGAAACTTCCGAGGCCGTACTGGAGGTATTTTCGGGCAGCCAACAGCGTGGGATTGAGCACTGGAATCCGCTTCATGTTCAGGCCGCGTGACATAGCCGGTTTACTGAAGAACTCACTGCGTCGCCAGGGCTACGCCGGCCGCTTGGTTCCGTGATATTGAGGCCTTATCCCGAGCATCGATGCCCTGGAGGACTCGCCTCTTCCAGGTTCCGGGCAGCTGAAATGCGGGGCTTTTCCAACGGAAGCTTGAGAAATTTCTTGCCTTTCGCGTTTTCGGTTGATATAAGTAACCGACCGTTACTTTGTTTTTCGTTTGTGTTGGGAGGATTATGATGACTCTGACAAAGGCTGACATCGCGAAGAAAATCGCTGATGACTGCGGATTCATGAAAGGTGAAGCGACAGAGATTGTTGAAAAACTTTTGGATATCATCAAACAGAGACTCATCGAAGGTGAGGACGTAATGATATCCGGCTTCGGGAAGTGGACCGTGAAGGCGAAACATTCTCGACGAGGAAGGAATCCTCAGACGGGTGAAGAATTGATCCTGGACGCGCGTAGAGTGGTTACCTGGAAATATTCTCCGGTTTTGAAAAAAGCGGTAAACGCCTCCCCGTCCAAGTAGACGCTCTGCCGTAAAGAAAGCCCCTTGAAAATCCTGGTTCCAGCAAATGCGGCCGATTTTTCCCAGAATAAAGAAGGCCGAGGGATGACTATTATGATTGGAGGCCCGGAAGACTCCGCCTGAGTGTTCGAGTCTCGGCAGAGGAAGCCGATGTCATCAACCGGGTAACCGTTATGGCCGACAATATCGAACAAAACCGCGGAAAAGTCCCTCTGAAAGATTTCCTCGCGGATTTCCGGTCTCATTTCACGGACCATGAATTAAGGGAAAAATACGAACTGTCGGCCAAAGCCTTTGTCAGCCTGATAAAGGCTTTGCTGGCAAAAAGCGTCATCACTGCAGCCGATTTGGAAAAACGAAAAGTGATGGCGGTTCAAAGGGATTTGGCCAAGGAATCTGAATTCCTGTCGGGGCTGTTCATATGTCCTAATTGCAGCCATCCTCATCCCAAACCCTTTGAAAGATGCCCGGCTTGCGGCGCAGATCCGGCGGATTTCATGCCCAGACAGGAAATTCTGGATCCTTTGAGCGCCTCCGGGGCTCACTTCTATGTCGACGATGACACTGACACTACCGACCGGACTCGAGATCGCAAGTCAAATGAGTCCTATTTTCCACCCACCGAAGAACTTCGACTTCCTGAGGAATACGACAAGGATTATCCTCCTACAGAGGAAATTCGACCGGAAGAAGTCGAGGAAGACTATCCGCCCACTGAAGAATTACGCGTTGAGCAGGATCCTCCTGCAAAGCACAAGAAATCTGCCGCTGATCAACTGCGCTCGCTCATAGCTCGAATCAAGAAAAAATGAGCCCTCAGTCTTTTCCGCAGTGACAATCCTACAAGAAAATCCTGATCGCCATGGTGCCGGAAGATTAGATTCCGTGGAACCTGGTGGATATACGGAAGTGCTTAGGGTAGCGGTACCCCTTGTGCTGTCCACAGCTTCGCTCACAATGATGCTTTTTGTGGACCGCATGTTCCTGTCCTGGCACAGTCAGAGCGCTGTTGCAGCTTCCACTCCGGGCGGAATCACCTACTTTACTATTTGCTCGTTTTTCCTGGGAACTGCCCAGTACGTCAACTCCATTGTCGCTCAACATCACGGAGCAGGAGACAAGACAGCCTGCGCTCGCGCTGTCTGGCAGGGCGTACTGTTCTCTCTCATTTCTGCTCCGTTAATCTTGGCAATGATTCCATTGGGAAGGGCCGCTCTGGATTGGAGCGCTCACGGGCCTGAGTTAATTCCACTGGAGAAACAATTCTTTTCGATACTAATGGCGGGCGGAATGCTGCTTCCCCTTAACGCAGCACTTTCTTCCTTTTTCTCCGGCCGCGGGCGGACCAAAGTGGTCATGTGGGGAAATATTATCGGGAACGCTGCGAATGCCATTCTGGATTACATACTAATTTTCGGCAAATTCGGATTTCCGGAGCTCGGCATAATGGGGGCGGGCCTCGCCACTGCCATAACCGGAGCAGTGCCCACGATATACTGGACTGTTCTCTTTCTATCCCCGAGATTTCAAAGGGAATACAAGACACGGTCCACGTTCGGATTCGACAAGCGCCTTTTCGCGATGCTGCTGCGATATGGGCTTCCGTCAGGAACCCAGTTTTTCCTGGACGTTGCTTCCTTCACCTTCTTCGTGCTTCTGATAGGTCGTCTCGGTGAGGTGAGTCTGGCGGCCACGAACATCGTCCTGAGTATTGAGGCTCTGTCGTTCTTGCCCATGGTGGGAATGTCCATTGCCATTTCAACCATTGTGGGCGAGTATGTCGGTCGCGGAGACCACAGTCTAGCAGAAAAAAGCGTTCGATCCGCCTTGGTCCTGGCTTTGGTATACACCACAGTATTGGCCATCCTGTACTTTGTTGTGCCAGGATTCTTTATAGCAATGTTCAGACCGGCCCAGGAAACCACAGCCGAGTTTCAGGTCATAATAACCAGCGGGTCGGTCCTCCTGAGACTGGTGGCGGTTTACACCCTTTTCGACACGATGTTTATCATTTATTCCGGAGCTCTAAAGGGCGCTGGCGACACCAGGTTCGCTATGTGGGCGCAGATTGCCATTGCTTGGGGCCTTTTCGTGCCTCCGCTCTATTTTATCACGGAGCATTTTCATTTCGGGCTTGTTGCCGCCTGGTCTTGGGCGGTACTGTATGTGATTGTGCTGGGGCTTGTTTTTTTCTTAAGATTTCGCTCAGGGCACTGGAAGACAATAGGAATGATACATAGACATTCGACCTAGCGAAACCTGGCTGGGAACCATGATCGGCCCGAAGCGCAAGTATTGGTATACTTTCATACTAGTAGGCCTCCAGTCGCGCGGCAAAAAGAATGGACAAAATTTCTACCTGTCGTACACTGCAAATTCTGCTAGAATTCAATCGACGCACAAATGGTTCCGCTGGATAGGAAATGCTCTCTTATGCTCCAGCCTACGACATGCTCGATCCGATGGAGGCGATATGCGGCTGTTTACCATAGCAATTGTTGTGTGCCTGTTTTCGCTTCCTGTTTCCATTCTCGGCGATACCGTGACGATCAGGGATAGCAGCGGCAACATCGTGCGCACTGAAAAAACCGAAGGGAACGTAACTACCGTTCGTGATCCACAGGGGAAGCTGATCGAAAAAAGAATCCATCACTCGAATCGGGTAGAAGTAAGAGACCCAAGCGGACGTCTCCTTCGGAGTGAGACGATCAGATAGATCTTTTCGCATGCAAGCACGGACGCAGGAGAACGGTCGGTCCTTCAATCGACAGAGCCAAGTCGACGCCGTGATTCCACAGGTTTTCCTGCAAGCTTCGAATCGTATCGCCGTCATTGGCCGAAGAACGTGCATTCCTAGGAGGAAAATTGAACCAAAAGGTGCTATTTTACACTGTATCAGAAGAGGTGTTTTCACGCTTCCCCGGGTACGTGAGGGGCGTGGTGCTGACATATGGACTGGTCAATGGCGCATCGCCCGAAAATCTCGTGGCATTGCTGCGAGAAGCGGAAGAGAAGGTTCGGGAACAATTGGGATCGGCCGCTGTGAACGAACACCCGAGAATAGCATCCTGGCGCGAGGCATACCGCTCGTTCGGTGCCAAACCGAGTAAGTTTCGGCCTTCAATAGAGGCGATGGCCCGCCGCGTCTTGAAAAATGAGCCTCTGCCAAGCATAAGCGCACTGGTTGACATTGGAAACGTGGTGTCCCTGTCACACCTGGTACCAGCGGGCGGACACGCCGTGGACGTGGTTGAAGGAGATATCACGCTGTGTCCGGCTGTGGGAGACGAACAGTTCGTTCCGCTGGATTCGGACCAGGTGGAAAACCCCATGCCAGGGGAAATAATCTTCTCGGAAGGCAAAACGGTCCTGACGCGGCGATGGACCTGGCGTCAGGCAAAGCACACTCTGGTTTTACCCACCACGACGGCAATCGAATTCAACGTCGACGGACTGCCGCCGGTTCCAGTCTCAGAGGTGGAACAAGCCTGCCTCGAACTAATGGATCTTATTGGCAGATTTTGTGGCGGCAGCAGCCGATATGAAATCCTCTCGAGCGAGAATCCGCGAATTAGTCTTTAGGGCGTGCCTCAAGATAAAACGGATATTTCCTCGGAGCGGTGGATTCGTGTAGGGCCTGGTGAACTTGACAAAAACATAGCTGGTTTTTACTATCTTATTTACAAGGGTAGCCAAGTGCATTCCAAATATGTTTTGAGATGCTCGCGATCTCAAGCATTCGCCGGCTGCATCTCCTAATTTTCTTGGGGGTGAAGAGTGGCAAAATTTCTTGAGAAGCTCGCTGACGAAGCAAAAGAGCTTGGAGCAACTGATGCCAAGTTGATTGAAGCAAGGAGCATTGTCGTAGATTCGCGCTCATTCCTTAAATGCAGGTTCGGTTGTGGGAGATGGGGCAAGTACTGGACCTGTCAGCCGAACATCGGCATGTCCGTTGCCCAGTTCCAGGAAACGCTCGAGAAGTATCGAACGGCCCTCA